>NZ_JAAHHU010000241.1:0-7536 GCF_010672095.1 Moorena sp. SIO3I6
ATAAAACGGTATTTAGACACTAACATTCTGGTATATTCAATTGATTTAAGTAAGGATAATAGGCAAAAACATCGGGCAGCTTTAGAAATTTTAAGACCTAGTCAAAGAGAAGTTATCTGTCTGTATTCTCAGGTAATTGCCGAGTTTTATGCTGTTGTTACTAGTTCCAAATCTGTAGCCAATCCTCTGACTACTCAAGAGACAATAATGCGGATTGAAAGATTTATGCAAATGCCCAATATAGAACTTCTCTCCATGTCAGATAATATCTTTAAGGAATGGTTTGAATTGCTCAAAATAAACCCTGTAAAGGGGGCTAGAGTATTTGATTTAATGCACCTGGCAATTATGATATCCCATGGAGTAACCAGTATTTATACGTTTAATGAAGATGATTTTAATTGGCATCCTGAAATTGAGGTGATTGTGCCAAGTTATTAAATAATGTTCGTAAAACCTTACTCCCCATCCAAGGAGCAATTCCAAAAGAGCCATCTTTAATTAGAGTAGAGCAATGATTACCTTAGCTAAATGGTCAATTGAAGACTATCATCACATGATTGCAGCAGGTATCCTCAGTGAGCGTCATGTGGAATTACTAGAGGGAAAAATTATTGAAATGTCACCAGAGGGACCATTGCATCGGAAAATCAACGATTCTATGGCAGACTATTTACGGGAAAAGCTCCGGGGACGCGCTAAAATCTACGAAGCACATCCGGTTTCCCTTCCTGATTCAGAACCTGAACCAGATATTGCTGTTGTTAAATTGCCAGTTTCCTTGTATGACAATCGTCACCCTTCTGCCGAGGAAATTTACTTATTGATAGAAATATCTGACACTACCTTGGAAAAAGACTTAGAACAGAAGCGAATTGCCTATGCTCGTGCTGGCATTTTAGAATACTGGGTTGTAGATTTAAAAGCTCAACAACTGATCGTGTTTCAGCAACCATCAGGGGATAGTTATCAAATCAAACAAACCAAAGCCTATGGAACTTTATATCCAGTTGCTTTTCCCCATGTTGAAGTGTCAGTGGAAAAGTTATTATCAAAAACTATCTGAAATATAGCAATTATCATAGCTATGAGATATACAATTTATGGATTGTAGGGAACAGGGAACAGGGAACAGGGAACAGGGAAGACAGAAGAGGGAATAGGGAAGAGGGATGCGCTGCATCAAGATAGGGAATCAACGTCAAAGAAGACTGTACCTCATAACTGCGAGAAACGCTATAATATACTATAGCGGTTTTAATAGTAACGAAGTACAGAGGATTTTTTCCCTCTTCTTTATTCCCTACTCCCTACTCCCTAAAACCCAATAATTTGCACCTCACCCAATTAAAAACTGCTGTATTGTAACCGATCATCCTCAACAAGGAACATGAAAGAACAACTAGAAAAACGCCTAACCCAACTAAAAGCCGAATTTGAATCAGGACAAAAAGTACTCGCCGATTTAGAAGCCAAACAAGCCAATGTCCGTGAAACCTTACTCCGCATCCAAGGAGCAATTCAGGTATTGGAAGAAGAGCTAGCTAAACATAATGGTGCTACCTCGAAATCAGACAATTTGCAAGGATTAGAAACGGAGGCTTTAGCAACACACCCTCAGAACAAGGATTAAATGCTGTAGGATGAGGGATGAAGAGATTTTAGAGATTTCTGTGAGCGAAACCGTCTACATTGAAACCAGTATAATAGGAGTTATCCACTATTTGATTAATGGGAGAATAAAAATGTGGAGAGATGAAATTCTAGAAGAGATCTACAGAATTCGAGAGGAACACGCTAGAACTTTCAATTACGATTTGAAAGCCATCTGTGATGACTTACGGAAACGACAAACGGCAAGCAACAGAAAAATTATTTCCAAACCCCTTAGGCGACCGGATTTACCTTTAATGTCCCAAGAAGGCTCACGCTCTATCTGATAGGAAAGCATAGTCGATTGCAGCTCAGGCTGTGCAATAGCATCAACAAAAACCCAGAAAGCAAAAAAATGGCTTATGCCTTCCCATTATTGCGCTGTAGCTACCCTGCGGGAAGCTGCTCAACGAGCATCATAGGTACACGCTCCATTGTACCTGATATAGCGGTCTTCAAATGGGCACGAATTCCCTGTTCCCTGTCCCCAACTTCTGTAAGAAGCTACTATCATGACTGAAAACCTTACCATCTCCAACGCCCCCCCAGAACATCCTGGCATGAATTTCGCTTTATTGCGACAAGAAGGAATCAAGCACATCGAACGCCTAGGGGGGAAACTGTGGACAGACTACAATACCCACGATCCCGGTATTACTATCCTAGAACAACTTTGCTATGCCATCACGGATTTAAGCTATCGCCTTGACTTCGAGATGAAAGACTTGCTTGCGCCTGCTCCTGGAGAAAAAACTGGAGAAAACAGGAAACAGTTTTTCACAGCCAGAGAAATCCTCACCGTTAATCCCCTCACAATTAATGATTATCGCAAACTGCTAATCGACATTGATGGTGTTAAAAATGCATGGGTTAAACCCATTAAGAATTCACAACCCCCAATTTATTACGATTCGCTTCTTCATACCTTAACTTTTGAAGCTTCTAAACGCACTAAGCAAGTCAACTTAAATGGAATTTATCGGGTACTAATCGAAAAAGAAAAAAATGTCTCTGACGAAGCGAGTCTCATCGAAAAAGTAAAATCTAAACTTAATCAGCATCGAAATTTGTGTGAAGATTTTGCTTCAGTCGAAATTTTACCCATTGAAGAAATCACCATCAACAAAGCCGAGATTGAGATTGAAGAAGGATTTGATGTGAATGAATTAATGGCACAGATATATTTGGACTTAGATAATTTTATTTCTCCTCACCTACAATTTTTTACCTTAAAAGAACTACTGGAGCAAGGCAAAACTCCTGAAGCTATTTTTGATGGTGTTCCCCTGGAACATGGCTTCATTGACGATGAAAAACTTGATAGTTTTATCAAGAAAAACCAACTGCACACCTCTGACATAATTCGGATTATTTTAGATATTCCAGGGATAAAAACTGTTATAATAATTACTATTTCAAGCGACAAGTCATCAGAATCAGAAGAATGGGCGTTAGCATTAGATCCTAATCTAACACCCCAACTCAAAGATATAGATGGCTTGACAAGTAACATTACCTTTTATAAAGGACAAATTCCGTGCAATCCGAACCTGGCTAAAGCTAAAACTAATCTGGAATCATTACAACAAAAAAATACCCAAACACCATCAACTACACAAAGAAAAGATATCCCCATCCCAGTGGGACAATACCGAGAATTATCTGACTATGAATCAATCCAAAACGATTTTCCTGCTACTTACGGTATTGGAGAAATAGGTTTACCGGCTTCTGCATCCCCCAAACGCAAGGCTCAAGCCAAGCAGCTACAAGCTTATTTAATGTTTTTTGACCAACTTTTAGCTAACTATTTTGCTCAATTAGACCATGCTAAAGATTTATTATCTTTTCAAACTAAGAACAAGAAAACCTACTTTTCCCAGGAACTTTATCCCATTCCAGGTGCGCCAGAAATCCTAAACCTTGAGCAAAATTTACCAGAAGATAAAAATGATATTGATAAGATAAGAATAAACCGTTTCCTGGATCATTTAATGGCACAGTTTTGTGAAAAGTTCACAGATTATTCTTTACTTTTATATGAATCAATTCTGGATGAAAAACTGATTGATGATAAAATTAGTTTCTTACAAAATTATCCCCAAATTAGCGCCGGGAGGGGTAAAGCCTTTAATTACACTGATTCCAGTCAGGTTTGGGATACAGAAAACGTATCGGGACTAAAACAAAGAATTTGTAGTTTACTAGGAATTCCTTACCATCGAAAAACTTTGGCTCTCTGCAATGAATCGGATGAAACCGAAGGTTTCCATATAGTCGAACATATTTTACTTCGTCCTCGCAGCAGTAACGACCCCGACTCAGACGAGAATTTTTCATAATTTAAATCAAACACAGATTCAAACACAGATTCAAACACAATAGATCCTTACTCTTTCCAAATCAGTTTTGTATTCCCTGATTGGCTGCCTCGCTTTCAAGAAGAAAACTTTAAACAGCTAATTTATAACATTATCATTGCCGAAATACCCGCCCATATAACTCCTTATTGCCACTGGTTAGACAAACCTAATATGATAAAATTTGAAAATGCCTACCAGCTCTGGCTAAATACAAAAATGGATAAAAATTCAACTAATAACCTGATCGAATTTTTGGTAAATGGTAGTATTTCAACTATACCATTTAATGTTTTAGGATATATGACTATCGGCACAGATTTTGAAGTTATTTGTTAAAGCCTTTGGAAGTGAACCAACAACGACATATTATCAAAAAACAGATTATAGAACTTAATTTAAGTTCACAGCAAGGTGCTTTTGAACTGCAAAATGAGGTAAGTAGACTATATCGCTATAAAGTCCTCCCCCTGATTGATAATTTATTTAATCAGTTCAGCGATTTAGATACAATACATCGAATTAATACCCTAGAAATAGACCTAGGCAATATCGATATCAATAATCTAGAACAGGAATTGATTGACAAAATTATAGCACAAATTCAACAGCAATTAGAAGAACAAATTAGCCACTCAAGTTCCAGTTTGTCAACACAGCCACAACCTAATACTGAGTTGGGTGAGTCTTCACCACTGCTTGCTAGAACAGAGGGAGAGACGGGGGAAAATATAGAAGTAAATAAAATTACCTCTGTAAGTGCAACTCGCTATCAAAGACTATCTGATCAAATTGGCAAATCAGAGATTGCTAGTAAAAGAGCTTTACAATTAGAGATTTTTAGCTACTTTATCCAAACAGGTATGCTACCGTGGTGGGCAGAAAACTTAAGTAAACAAGAGCTAGAAGACTATTGCGATCGCTTGATCACCAATTCCCCAAATCAGGTCAAGTCCATTGTTCAGCAAAACTTAAAAAATCCCAAGCAATTGCAGCGCCTGATTTACCAATTTTCCGATTCAACACTCCTCAAAATAGCCGGATTGTTTACTACGGATTCAGTCCCGTTTATTGCCGACTATAATACAGACATAAAACCGGTCTTGGCACAGCTAGAGCAGACCAGAAATATTCCGGCAGCCAAATTGCGATTAGAAATATGGCAAGGAATACTTTTCAGTATCTCCTCAAATAGTAATACTCAAGTAGATAAGCTCAAGTTAATCCAAGAAAATTTATTACACATTGCCACCAGTAATCGGATTAACTATCCTGAGTTTTTAAAGAATCTTGTTGCCAAGATAGAGCATCTAGTCAGAGAAGGAAAAGGATTTAAAAGCACACTTCCAGAAATCTTAGATAAAATCCAAATCCCTGGCCAAGATGCACAGTTGATTAGAGCAGAAGAAAGAGCTTCACAACTAGAGATTTTTAGCAACTTTATTCAAACAGGTATACTCTCCGAAAACTTAAGTAAACAACAACTAGAACAATATTGCGATCGCCTGATCACCAATTCCCCAAATCATGTAAAATATATTGTTCAGCAAAGCCTAAAAAATTCCAAGCAATTGCAGCGGCTTATTTACCAATTTTCGGATTCAATACTTCTCAAAATAGCCGGATTGTTGACTGGGGATTCAGTCCCGTTTATTGCCGACTATAATACAGACATAAAACCGGTCTTGGCACAGCTAGAGCAGACCAGAAATATTCCGGAAGCCAAATTGAGATTGGAGAGATGGCAAGGAATACTTTTCAGTATCTCCTCAGAGAGTAAGACTCAAGTAGATAAGTTCAAGTTAATCGAAGACAATTTATTACATATTGCCAGCAGTAATCGGATTAACTATCCTGAGTTTTTAAAGAATATTGTTGCTAAGATAGAGCATCTAGTCAGAGAAGGAAAAGGATTTAAAAGTCAACTGACAGAAATCTTAGATAGAATCCAAATCCCCAGCCAAGATACACAGTTAATTAGAGCAGAAGAAAGAGCTTCACAACTAGAAATTTTTAGCGACTTTATCCAAACCGGTATACTACCGGAAAACTTCAGCAAACAAGAGCTAGAAGACTATGGCGATCGCCTGATCACCAATTCCCCAAGTCAGGTCAAGTCTCTGGTTCAGCAAAGCTTAAAAAATCCCAAGCAATTGCAGCGGCTTATTTACCAATTTTCGGATTCAATACTTCTCAAAATAGCCGGATTGTTTACTGGGGATTTAGTCCCGTTTATTGCCGACTATAATACAGACATCAAACCTGTCTTGGAACAGCTAGAGCAGACGAGAAATATTCCGGCAGCCAAATTGCGATTAGAAATATGGCAAGGAATACTTTTCAGTATCTCCTCACAGAGTAATACTAAAGTAGATAAGTTCAAGTTAATCGAAGAAAGTTTATTACATATTGCCACCAGTAATCGGATTAACTATCCTGAGTTTTTAAAGAATATTGTTGCCAAGATAGAGCATCTAGTCAGACAAGGAAAAGGATTTAAAAGTCAACTGACAGAAATCTTAGATAGAATCCAAATCCCTAGCCAAGATACACACTTGATTAAAGAAAGGGAACAACTGGAACACCTAGTAAGGGAATTGCAACACCTTGATTTCAATAGCCAGATCTTACCCCAACATAAACAGCAAATTAATCAACTTAAGACTGAAATAGAAATATTACTAAATGAAATCAATAATCCTGCCCAAGTCCAAAGGTCATCAGACCTGATTACACGCTTCAAACAACTACAGAAAAGTATTCAAACTCTTAAACTCAACATCCAACAAGAACTCAAGTCCAACCAAACCAGAATTCCAGATGTTGTCAATACTTTTAGTGACTCTGATGAAATCTACATTTACAATGCAGGATTAATTTTGCTATGGCCATTTCTGACTCGCTTCTTTGTCAAAATAGGATTGGTACAAGATAAGATTTTTATTAATACCATATCTGCTCAACAGGCAGCCCTTTTACTCCAGTATTTAGTTGATAACTCAACAGAAATACCAGAACACATTTTACCTCTTAATAAAATACTATGCGGTATAGATTTATTAGAACCTATAGACACCAATTTAGAAATCACTGCACAAGAACGAGCAGAATGTGAAAATTTGTTATCTGCTGTGATTCAAAATTGGTCTATTTTGAAAAATACATCAATAGAAGGATTTAGAAAAGCTTTTTTGCAGAGAAACGGTATTGTGAGAATTCGTGATGGTAGTTGGCTGCTACAGGTTGAACGTAAAACTTACGATATTTTACTAGATAGAATTCCTTGGAGCATACGAGTTGTCAAGCTGCCGTGGATGGATAACATTTTATACGTAGAGTGGTAAGCTGTAGGGAACAGGGAACAGGGAACAGGGAACAGGGAACAGGGAATAGGTAATATCAAATCCGGGTGTATACTTACTGTTAAGACAGAGCATGGTAAGTTTTATGCCCAAAAGGTTGACCCTGAAGCCCCACCTGAGTTGTGACGCCTTGGAACAGCGATATCGTGAAGAAAAAGACC
>NZ_JAAHHU010000242.1:0-7458 GCF_010672095.1 Moorena sp. SIO3I6
TTATCGGATAATAAATCGACCAAATTGAAGCTTCTGTTGCTCCACCTAGGCTAACTAATTCTATATCTGTCCATGTAGCTTTGATTTGCTGCGGCAAATTCAACGGTATCCAATCACCCGATAACAAAGCCAGTCGTAGTGAATGATGCGGTTGTGTCCCTTGGCTCGAAGTGTACTCCACTAACATCTGCATCAGTGCTGGTACTGAGTTCCAAACCGTTACCTGGTGGGCGTTGATTAACCAGAGCCAATGTGCGGGATCTTTAGCTTTTGCTGCATTTGGTATAACAATTGTCCCTCCCGCTGCTAAGGTTCCAAAAATGTCATACACCGACAGGTCGAAATTTAGAGCAGAGACTGCTAGAACTCGGTCATCAGCGGTAACACCAAAGCGCTGATTGATGTCGATAATTGTATTAACCGCTCCTTGATGATCGATCATTACACCCTTAGGGATGCCCGTCGAACCAGAGGTATAGATGATATAAGCTAAATCCTCAGGCTGGTGCAATATTTCTAAGGTTTTCTGCACTTCTATGTGAGGGTTATACTCAACATGTACACACTCAATTTCTTCTGGCCACGAAAGACTTTGGTACAGTGCCTCTTGAGTGACAACCAACTGGATTTGTGCTTGTGTTAGAAGCGACCATTGACGTTGTTGTGGCAACCCTGGATCGATAGGTACATACGTGCAACCAGCCATCAATACTCCCAACACGGCAACAATCTGTTCCCATCCCTTGCTCATAACTACAGCAATGTGGGTGCCAGTAGTTGCGCCCAGAGACCGCAACTGATGTCCTAGTTTGACAGCATGTTGGTATAACTGTTCGTAAGTTAGGCATAATTCTGGTGCGATCGCAGCAAGTGATCCTCCCCGTTGTTTCACCTGTTGCACAAACAAATTATCCAATGTCTGCTGAGACGTTACGGTCTGAACCCGATCGACTTGGTTTAGTTGGTGTATAACGTCTAGTTGCTGTGGTGGAAGTAGAGAAGGATATTTTTCCATCCAAATTGTTTCGTCAGTAGCCAATTGCTTGAGGTAATTGCAATAGCTATTAAACATGTCATCTAGGAGGTTAGCAGGGAATAGTTCTTCGATAACATCCCAGTTGAATAACAAAGCCCCTTCTTCTTCTCTGAGTTGATGGTCAAGCCAAACTTGTGGGGTTTGAGTGATGCAATAGACCATTTCACCCAAATGGTTAGCCAACCAATTTTGCTCAGATATATTACTAAATCCTAGAGTACTCGTAAAAACAACCCCCATGGCTTGATAAGTGCCTCGTTGACGTCGTAGCTCTCGCTGCACTTCAACACCACTGACATAGCTATGGTCTAAATCCTCCCACAATCTTCCCTGTAGGCGTTGGGCACGCTCAACAAAGGTAGCCGCTACAGAGTTATCAACCTCTAGCAGGGTGAGGGATGTAAAGTCACCAACAATCTGATTTACTTGGGGATGCAAAGGTAGACGATTAAAAAGTGTAAGATTGATGGTAAAGTGAGGGGACTTACTCCAATAGCTTAAGACATCGCTAAAAGCTGCTAGCAAAATTCCAGAAGCCGTCAAATTAATTTCATGAGCTTTGCTTTTCAATCTTTGCCAGTCTCGAGCTGCAAGCTCAGCACTAAATCGTTTGAATCGAGGTTTTTTAAGAGCAGAGGGTAGTTGGACAAGAGGTAGTTCTGGTGCTGAAGGGAGTGTAGCAATTCGGTCCGACCAATATTTTTGACAGTTTTGGTAGTGCGATGTTTCTTTAAGTCTCAGGTCTGCAAGTATATAATCGCGGAATGATAGGTCTACCTTAGGAAGCTCTGTCTGTGGATTAAAATAAATTTCTACCCATTGTTGCTCCAGTATCATTAGACTCCATACGTCTGCAATTAAGGCATCAAAACTAAAATGCAAACGATAACGATCGCCATCTAGCTTTGTAGCGCAAATCTTAAACAAAGGCCAAGAGTCAGCATCAAAAACTTCATGAGACATTTGCTGTCGAGTGGTCTCTAAATGAGCATTAATACTGTCTTTTGAATGCCCGTCCAAATCAAATACTTCAATTTGGTAATCTGGAACGTGAGGTAAAATTTGTTGCTGGCCATCGGACAGTACTACCATTCTTAACATCTCATGGTGGTTGATGATTCGCTGCCAAGCTTGGGAGAGATGATCCAGATCAAGATTTTTACAATCAAATTCAATATAGGTATGGGTCGATATGTTTCCTAGTTCAAAAGCATCCTGGCGTCCCAACCAATAAGCTTGTTGTATTTCTGTAAGAGGGAAAGGCTCGTGCAGCTCCGATGGTGAAGCAATAGCTATGGGAAAATCGAAATTTAATGGTCTCGATTCAGATAATGTTTCTTGATTTAATTGTTTTTCTTTTATAGTTTGGTCAAGTTTTGCTACTGTTGGCGATTCAAAGATTGTCCGTAAGGGAAGTTCTAACTCAAAAGCTTCTCTAAGTTTGGCAATTAATTGGGTTGCGAGTAGGGAATGTCCTCCCAATTCAAAGAAGTTATCATTGATCCCCACCTGCTCTAGCTTCAGGACATCTCTCCAAATCCCAGCTATCATTTCTTCACCTTGGTTGCGAGGGGCAACAAAAACTCCTTTTAACTCTGGTCGCTCTTTCTGCTTGCGCTCCTCAATTACTTTGAGCACCTGGACGGCCTGACGTAGTTCTGTGGCAATTCTTTCATATCGCCCAGATTTTAATTGGTACTGCACAATAGTGCTAACGTCTTTCTGCGTTGGTAATTTCTTGGTGGCGATCCCTCCAAATTGACCTGGTGAGAAAGTCAACTCTTTTATCTCATCTACCTTAAATTTGAATAGGAAACCCTCACCTTTATTCTCCTTACCTTCCCTGCTAACACTTTCGAGGAAATCAAGTGCTGGCTTATTTTTTTGAGTAGGAATATACGGAACGTCAACATGAATAAGCCCGCGATCGCTAGCAATATCTCCTAACTTGGCAAGCATCTGATGCTCAACGCCCCTGCCTAACACCCGACAGCTTAGTAAAAAGCTGTCCACTCTCAAAACATCAGCACCCAACTCAAACATCAGCACCCCTACCAAACCATAATCGCCAAAGCGATCCTTGACCTCTACCACCAAACACTCTTGCTTTTCTAATGCACAGAATTCTTTAACATCCCCTTCAGAGCGCCTAATAGTTGTCAGATTGAATTGATTCGTTCGCTGTGTTAGCTGCGCTACCCTAGGGAGTTGATGGAGTTGGGGGGGATCGATCTTTACCCGCAATTCCAGTCCGTCAAGAAACTCCTCAAAGGTGAGTGACTCATGACGCACTTTCTCTCGCTCTACATTCTGGCGATAATAATCTGTCCGTGCTGCATCTTCAGCCGTCACCTTTAACTGGTCGAAAGCCCAAATATGCTTGATAAAATCAGGAATATGCCTGCTATCAGTAGGTAATTGAATGGTTAATACTTCTGGACAATTAGCTTGGACTTCCGCACACTCAATTGGGTTGTCATCAATAAAGATAAAGCTGTCCAGCCCCAGTTGCAGCTCTTGGGCTAAAGCTTTCAAATTCTCCGACTTAGATTTCCAGTTAATACGCCAGGAAACCAGATGTTCCTTTCTTAAAGGCATTGAATCATGGTGTTCAAATACAGCCCATACATCTACCTCTTGATTCTTACTACACAGACAGATTAGTTTTCCTGCCCTTTGCTGGGTTACTATGAATTCCTGCAGGGCTTGGTGAGGAGCATCTATTTCCACTCCTGCTGCTCCATCCTCCCCACAAACACCTTTCCACAAAGTCTCGTCGCAGTCGAGAACAATCACTTTGTAGGGAATACTCTTGAGAGCATGGATTTTCCGAGCAAGCATCGACCCCAGAGCGCTGAAGAAAGTCGGCTTATAGGGGATGTGACCGAGCTCGTCTCCATGAGGGTCGTAATAATCTGAAACTGGGTAAAGAGAAACCAATTCTGAGCTTTTTACCAAGTAAATGCTACTTAGCTCCTCAAGATAAGAAGCCAAAAATTCCTCCATCCTCAGATAAAGAGCTATATCCTCTGATTCGGCAGTAGTTGATGGAGGACAGATACAGACCAAGTAAGGCGTTGACGAATCTCTAGCTGCAGTCTTCAGAGCACTAGCAATATCTCTGACATTTTGCTCAATCTGTTCTATTTTTTTGTCAGGTTGTTCCAGAACTGTCAGAATACCCTCCTTGCCAGCAGCGTTACCATTAAGTTGCGAGGTTTTTTGGTTTCTCAGCCAATCCTCAAAACGCACTAAGACAATATTAACGCAATCTTGATTAGTTGCAATAAGGCTGACTGGATTAAGCAGTTCCTGGAATACCTGATTGTAAGGGGCAAATTGAATCTCAGAGGGCAAATCGAGTTCTTCCATCCAAAAGGTGAGAGACTCCTCAACTGGCTCTGCAGTAAAGGTTGCTGCAATTGCAATCTTTTGCTTTTTATCTCTTGCCTTGGCTGCTTTAGCTTTAACCTCAAGTTCTGCCGATAGCTCAAAGTCAGATAGCTTTGAATCTAACTGCTGCACTAACTTCTCTAGGGTCGCTTGATAAGCCTCGACTAGCTGTTTAATTGTATCTCTCTCAAACAGGTCAGTATTGTACTCGCAATCAATACGCATTTTTTCTGAAGACTCAAGAATTACAAATCTTAAATCCAAAAGTGAAGATTCAAGATCTATATCTATAGGAGTAGCTTCAATATTTTCATTAAAAAATCCTTTTAAAGGAAAATTCTGCAATAGGAGAGCAACATTATAAATTGGGTTGTGACTCAGCTGGCGGTCAGGATTAAGCGCTTCTATTATTTTCTGGAAGGGACAATCCTGATTAGAGTAAGCTTCGACAACTTTTTTTCCGACTTGTTGTAGGAATTCCTCTGCTCTTTGTTGACCATTTAAATGGTTACGCACAGCCAAGAAATTTATAAAGCAACCAATGAGCGGTTCAAGCTCGGAGCGATTTCGGCCAGCAATTACTGTACCAAGAACAATATCACTTTGTCCTGTCCACTTGAACAGGAGGATCTTGAGAGCGGTCACCAGAATAGAAAATAGAGTCACGCCTTGACTTTGGGCCAGGGCATTAAGGGAAGTAACGATAGATTTGGAGAGAATAACTGAATGTTGAGCACCTCGGAAAGTATGAACTGAGGAACGAGGGTGGTCAGTGGGTAATTCTAATAAATCTGGCGCACCATCCAATTGCTTCCGCCAGTAATTGAGTTGAGTTTCTAGAACCCCTCCATTCAACCACTGTCTTTGCCACATAGCAAAATCAACATACTGAATTGGTAATTTTGCCAAGGGGGATGGTTCTCCCTGAGTAAAAGCTCGATATAAGGTAGACAGTTCTTGGATAAATATTCCTATTGACCAAGCATCAGAAATGATGTGGTGCATTGTTAGGGAAAATACATATTCTGTCCCATCTAACTGCCATAAACGGCATCTGATTAATGGTGCTCTTTCCAGCTTAAAGGGCTTAGTTATTTCTTGTTGTATTTGTTGCTGGAGTACCGTTTCCCGTTCTTTAACTTCTATTTCCTGTAAGTCCACTATCTTGAGGTTTAAGGTGGCTTTCGGATCGATGACCTGTATTGGCGTGCCATTAACAGTTTGGAAACTGGTACGTAGAACTTCGTGGCGACGGACTATGTCTGATAATGCTTGTTGTAGGGCATTAAGGTTCAAGTTACCGCTGATGCGGAGCACTCCTGGCGAGTTGTAAGCAACAGTTGACCCTTCAAGTTGGTTGATGAACCAGAGTCTTTCTTGAGCAAAAGACAGCGGTAAGTTTTCATCTCTAGGGATAACCGAAATGGCTGGAAGATTTTGATGTTCTTCTTGTCTGACCTGTTTCAAATACGCCAAAATTTCTGCTTTGCGTTCTGCTATCTGCTGTGACAGTGCAGGTGTTAACACACCTTCAGGAGCTTGACAGCGTAATTTTTCTCCGTTAGATGAAACTTGAACATTTAGTTTACGCAGTTGAGAAAGGAACTTGACAATTGTTTGATTATTCATAATTCTATCTCCTCTATATTTGTTTCTGAATATTGTATATCTTGTCCCACCCAACTAAGAACTTCAATGTGTTCAACCAAACCAGCAATTGTCGGTTCTGCAAAGAAGTCAGACAGAGGTAGATCGACTTGGCAAAATTGTCGAATTCTGGAGATTAGCTGAGTAGCAAGTAAGGAATTGCCACCAATGTCAAAGAAATTATCATTAACACTGACTTGATTTACTTCTAACTCTAATATTGTTGCCCAAATGCCAGCTAACTTCTCTTCAATAGGAGTACTGGGGGGTATAAAAATTCTTTCTTGTACTAATATCTCAGGGGCAGGTAGAGCTTTGCGGTTAACTTTGCCATTTGCAGTTAAAGGGAAGGCATCCATTAACACATAATCATTGGGGAGCATATACTGGGGTAATTTTCCTTGTAAATGCTCGTTTAGTTGTTGTGGAATAGATCTGTCGTCCTTTGAAGATTTACCGAACAACTGTTTTGTTTGAACTGGGTCAATCTTGCCTCCAAGAAAACTATAAATTAGACGTTGATTCGATTCTAACTCAAATAAATCTCGTAGCTTGTCAAACTCAAGACCGCCAATTGGACAAAGTCCAATCTGGTAGTTTGGTGCTGTATTCATTAATAGTTGCCCCATGTGCCCTGCCTCCAGGAAACAGAAATTTTCAGCTAGTTCCCCATACATCGGAGTAATGGCACTAAGTTTGCTAATCAAAAAGAGGGAAAACGCAGACTCCTCAAAAATCGGTTGATTGCCACCGTAAATCCTGCTGTCAACATCGCTCCAAGGATTGAGAAATACTAAATTATGCTCCCGAGGACAATAGTAATAGATACCTCCTGACAATCCCGAAACCCGTTCTGGCTTAATTAATAAATATGTTTGTACAGGATAAAGATTTCCTGCAGAAGGATAAAGATATTTGGGTAATGGAAAATCGTCCAGTTTCATTTGCAGCAGACAGCTTAAAAACTGGCTAAACTCCTCTAAAGGAAGGGGTTGCATCAAGAATTGTCGATAACTCTGACGTTTGAGGTAAGCTTCTTTTTGAGCTTCATCAAATTCTGAGAGCGGTAAAGAAATAGTTTCTTTTGTGGGAGATGGAGAACGCAATCCTGGTTGCTTGAGTTTAAATTCAATTTTCTCCACAGGGTCTTGTATTACCCCTGTTGTTTGACTAGGTTGATAACCTTCTGGTAGCTTTGCTTTGTCAACAGAGGACTGACTGGGGACAATATAAGCGACTAAACGCTTGTGTTCCGACTCGCCAAGAACAACAACAATAGCCTCCTTGACAGTAGAATGCTCGCTTAATGCAGCCTCAACTTCACCCAATTCAACGCGATAGCCATTGATTTTAACTTGGAAATCTGAGCGACCGAGAAATTC
>NZ_JAAHHU010000243.1:0-4683 GCF_010672095.1 Moorena sp. SIO3I6
GCTATTCCGGTTCACTTTGGTTGTGGATTATGGGGAACCCTGGCGGTGGGATTGTTTAGTATCGGACCAGACAGTGGTTTGGGCTGGGCTTACGCTATTGGAAAGGGTCCTGCTCAAGGCTTCTTGCGGGGAGGCAATCCCAGTCAACTGATAGTCCAAGGATTAGGTGCTGCCACTGTTATTATTTTCATATTACTCTCCAGTAGAGCTAGTTTTTATCTACTTGCTCACGTCATGCCTGGTGGGATCAAAGTATCTGAACAGGAAGAAAGGGAGGGTTTGGACAAATTCACCTTTGAAGACAAAGTCCAAGATAGTTACCAAGACCAAATCGATAGGTTACGTAAACAACTAGAGGATTTGGAAAAAATTAGTAACAACAATTAAATAAAAACACCCCATGAGCTTAGTACCAGGATTTTCTCTGAAAAACGGCGACTATACCATCCAACGTGAATTAGGAAGGGGGGGCTTTGGAACAGCTTACCAAGCCACTCTTAAGTTACCCGATGGTCAGGAAGAGATTGTTGCCATAAAAATTGGAAACGATGAATTAAGCGATAATGAACGAAGCCAAAGAGAAGAAAAATTTAAAGATGAAGCGAAGCGACTCAACCAATTTAACCATAACCATATTGTTAAATTCATAGAGTACTTCTATGAACCAACAATAAACCGTCCTTGCCTGGTAATGGAATATATTGAGGGAGAGACCCTACAAAAACTCACTAAACTAGGGAATGGAATTCCAGAAGAACAAGCTATCAAATATATTCTGCAAGTTGCCGATGCTTTGGTAGCAATGCATCAGGTTAATTTGATTCATAGAGATGTCAAGCCTGGTAATATTATAGCAAGAAATCGAAACGAAGCAGTCCTTATTGATTTTGGGATTGCCCGGGAATTTGTTACCGACCGGACAATAGAGCTAACGCGACAATGGTCGGAACGTTATGCTCCACCGGAGCAACAACTACGCCGCTTTAGAGCAGGTCCACAAGTTGATATCTATGCCTTATCCGCCACCTTCTATTTTTTGTTAACCGGACGCGAACCAGTTAATACCAGAGACAGGGAAGATGAAGTCAACATATATAAACCAGACCCTCAAAAACAAGATGCAGAAAACTTCGTCAGTAACGAAAATTTGAGAAGAGCCATTCTCCAAGGGATGGAATTAAATCCAGGTAAACGACCTCAGTCAATCTTAGAGTGGCTAAAATTACTAGAGCCTTCACAAGAAAGGAATCGAACTGAGATTTCACCAAGGAATATAACTGATATTTCAAGATGGGTGATTGGAGTTATATTCGTTTTGCTGCTATTAGCTGCTGTTGTCATTCCATTGATACATAATCCATCTAATTCAGATAATCCATCTAATTCAGATAATCCATCTAATTCAGATAATCCATCTAATTCAGATAATCCCACAAGTACCAGTGATGAATGGACGAAACTTGAAGACAAAGGTTTATCGGCAATTTATAAACTCAAACAAAACAAAGATGTAGACAACTTCAAAGAAGTCCTCAAGCTATTTGAGCAAAATAAAAACAACTATCAAGGAGAAAAAGAATTTGAAGAACTGTTTAGTGAACTAACCCGTAGATATTCTCAAGACGTATTAGCTCTAAGCGGAGAACCAGGAGTTCGTAAGGGGATTGAAAAGCTGGAGGAAATTCAGCAAAGGCTGGATGATAACTTCGACATCGAAAGTCTGCCGGAAGATGATAAAATTGCTCAGGAATACAAAGATGTTACCGCTCTTATAAAGAGGATGAGAAATTCTCTTAATAGTAACAATTAGCTTGAACTACAAATGTATAAATCATATCAAATAAAAGACTATCGTAAAGTTAGAGTCCGCTAATCATCTACTAAGTTATAAGATTCGCTAAAGCAATGAATTCAATTAAAATAACCCAATGATAAAGTTACAACCAGGAGATTCTCTGAAAGACGGCGACTATACCATCCAACGTGAATTAGGAAAGGGAGGCTTTGGAACGACTTACCAAGCCACTCGTCACTTACCCGATGGTCAGGAAGAGATTGTTGCCATAAAAATTGGAAGAGAAGAACTACCCAATAATCAACGAAGCCAAAGAGAAGAAAAATTTAAAGATGAAGCGAAGCGACTCAACCAATTTAACCATAACCATATTGTTAAATTCATAGAGTACTTCTATGAACCAACAATAAAACGTCCTTGCATCGTGATGGACTATATCGAAGGAGAGAACCTACACAGACTCACTCAACCAGGGAATGGAATTCCAGAGGAACAAGCCATCAAATATATTCAGCAAGTTGGCGATGCATTGGCAGCAATGCATAAGGTTAAGTTGATTCATAGAGATGTCAAGCCTAGTAATATTATGGTAAGACATGGAAGCGACGAAGCAATCCTCATTGATTTTGGGATCTCCCGGGAATTTGTTCCTGACCGGACAATAGAGCTAACAAAACAATGGTCCGAAGATTATGCTCCACCCGAGCAACAACTACGCCGGTTTAGAGCAGGCCCACCCCTTGATATCTATGCCTTATCCGCTACCTTATATTTCTTGTTAACCGGACGCCAACCAGTTAGTAGCAGAGACCGGGAATATGAACTAAAAAGATATAAAAGAGACCCTCAAAAACAAGATGTGGAAAACTTCGTCACCAACAAAACATTGAGAAGAGCCATTCTCCAAGGTATGGAATTAGAGCAAAAGCGAAGACCTCAGTCAATCTCAGATTGGCTAAAATTACTAGAGTCTCCAGCAATAATAAGTCCAACTGGTAGGTTTAGACGTATTGTTGGATATATATTGAGTCTGAGGGGGTGACATGCAAGCTAAAATCCTTACTGGGTAGTACGTTCAGCCGATCTGTTACAAAAAGATACATGCTGTTTTGGCCTGACCTTGAACGTAGTTATAAGGGTTTGAGCTTCCATAAAATCATTCGTAGGGTCAATTGGCCAGTTTATCTTTGCTAAGAGAACTGGCATCAAAGCCTTATCTACTAAGCTTTTCAGGGCTCATGTCACCCCCTCAGATATTGAGTTTGAGTATTGAAGCTCAAGTGAAAGTTTTATTGACAATTTATAAACTTATAAAAGACAGAGATTTATACAGCTTATAAAAAGCTATCAATCTATTTGAGCAAAATCAAAACAACTATCAAGGAAACAAAGAATTTGAAGAGCTATTTAGTGAACTAACCCGTAGATATGCTCAAGATGTATTAGCTCTAAGCGGAGAGCCAGGAGTTCGTAAGGGAATTGAAAAGTTGGAGGAAATTCAGCAAAGGCTAGATCAGAACTTCGACATCGAAAATCTGCCTGAAGATGATATCATCGCTCAGGAATATAAAGATGTTAGTGCTCTTATAGACCAGATGAGAAATTCCCTTAAGGAGAACAATTAGGATTTTTATGTATTCTTTAAATAAGAGCCAGAGCAATCATCCCCAATAAAGCCAAAGCTGATACAATTGTAGAAGCACCTTTCTCATCCCTAGATAAATCCTCCTGTTCTTCAATTGGTTCCTTAATCGTTTCCCAGCACGCTTCTCTAATCGTCCCACTCCACTCACTGCCCATTTCTGAAAACCAAAACACATTAGGATCACCTATAAATGGCTGACGGTTAATGGTTTGCTCTTCACGGTTTACGGAGATTGGGTAACGGTTAATGGTTGAGCCTTGACGGTTAATGGTTGGCCTTTGACGATTGGTTAATGGGTGACGGTTATGGTAGTATTCGGACTGATAGCGGTAAGTCTGAGAAATAATTTGTTTCGGCTGATCACCAGTAACGGTATCCTTTTTCTGTGACATCGATTAACACCCGATTATAAAGGTTACAAGGTAAGCATTCAGCGTGCTAATAGCTGATTTCTAGGCGTTGCTGATTATGGGTATGGTTTTGCCCCCCTAACCCCCCAATTTTGGGGGGAACAAAACTCTCAAAGTCCCCCGAGCGAGCAATCCCTCGCTCGGGGGATTTAGGGGGCTTGACCAAAACCAGATGATCCCGCATTCATTCCTTAATTCAGCAACGCCGATTTCTAAGTATCTATAGACTTATCGGGCGAACTACCAAGGATTATGCAGAAAATTTTCAATACCAGTAAGCGGTCAGTGGTCAGTGGTCAGTAGTCAGTAGTCAGTGGTCAGTGGTCAGTGGTCAGCTTATTTTATTCAAAAGCACCTCAAAGTGGCACAGGCTTCCAGCCTGTGACCTAACCTCAGCTTATTTTATTCAAAAGCACTGTGGCACAGGCTTCCAGCCTGTGACCTAACCTCAGCTTATTTTATTCAAAAGCACCTCAAAGTGGCACAGGCTTCCAGCCTGTGACCTAACCTCAGCTTATTTTATTCAAAAGCACCTCAAAGTGGCACAGGCTTCCAGCCTGTGACCTAACCTCAGCTTATTTTATTCAAAAGCACCTCAAAGTGGCACAGGCTTCCAGCCTGTGACCTAACCTCAGCTTATTTTATTCAAAAGCACCTCAAAGTGGCACAGGCTTCCAGCCTGTGACCTAACCTCAGCTTATTTTATTCAAAAGCACCTCAAAGTGGCACAGGCTTCCAGCCTGTGACCTAACCTCAGCTTATTTTATTCAAAAGCACTGTGGCACAGGCTTCCAGCCTGTGACCTAACCTCAGCTTATTTTATTCAAAAGCAC
>NZ_JAAHHU010000243.1:4693-7325 GCF_010672095.1 Moorena sp. SIO3I6
GTGGCACAGGCTTCCAGCCTGTGACCTAACCTCAGCTTATTTTATTCAAAAGCACTGTGGCACAGGCTTCCAGCCTGTGACCTAACCTCAGCTTATTTTATTCAAAAGCACCTCAAAGTGGCACAGGCTTCCAGCCTGTGACCTAACCCATAAGCTAATAACTAATAGCTCATAACTAATAGCTGACCGCTGATAGCTAATAACTGATAACTGATAACTGACAGCTTATAACTGATAGCTTACCTCTCGATAGCATAAGCCTCAACCTCCAAGCGAAGCATTTTGACATGAGTCAAGCCTTGACTATCTATTGGATAACGCTGGATGTACCTATCCACAACAGTATTCAAAAATGTTTCTGTCAATTCCTGAGGAATTCTATTGGTATACGGAAACCAGGTTGTTCTTAACCACCCTTTCAATCCTTCTTTGCCTTGATGCTGCATATCTTTAGGAATTAACTGCACACGTTGAGCTTTAAACCCATTTTCTGGTAACCATCTTTGATACTCTTCAATGCCATAAAATGAATAGGGAAAGGTAAAGTATAGAAAATACTCTTTCCAGTCTGGAGCAGTGATAATTTCATCTATGATCAGTAGTAATTCCCTAGCATTACCTTTACCTCCCATCTGAAACAGTAATTTTCCGTGAGGTTTCAGGTGATTACGAACTCCTTTTAAAACTGACCCATGGTCAGTGATCCAATGTAAGACAGCATTAGAAAAGACAACATCGAAGCTATGGTTGAGGTTAATCGCTGTAGCATCCATAAGTTTAAAGTCTAAATTAGGATACTCTACTGGAGGAAATTTATTCTGAGCTAACTCAACCATAGTCTTGGATGAATCAATTCCTAAAACACTACCGTTGTTAATAATACTGGCAAATTCAGCAGTAATCTTTCCATCTCCACAACCAATATCCAGGAGTGTTTCGTTCCCGATTAGTGATAGCTTTTTAATTAGTTCTTTTGCCCAATTGAGCTGTGCTGAAGAATTCTTAGCATAATCATCAGCATTCCATTGATTGTGATTAGTCATATAGCGAAAGCGGTCAGTGGTCAGTATTCAGCACTCAGCAGTCAGCAGTCAGTGCTCAGGGGTCAGCTTATTTTATTCAAAAGCACCTCAAGTATGGTGGCACAGGCTTCCAGCCTGTGACCTAACGACTGCATCAAGACAGGGTGGCACAGGCTTCCAACCTGTGACCTAACCCATAAGCTAATCGCTGATAGCTAATCACTGACAGCTGATAGCTGATAGCTGATAGCTGACAGCTGATAGCTGAATGCTTACCTAAACCTATCGCCTCAAATGAACATAGCGAGTCAAAATCCGAATGATCTCACCCTCGACAGGGGAAGGAATTGGCGGGGTCCACGCTATGACTTCCGCAAAGCGAAGCACGTGCAATTGGTTAATCACACTCTCTACACCTTTGGGTACACCACAGGCGAGGAGGCGGACTGGGGTTTTGCCCTGAGGGACATCATAGATCGGAGCTTTGATGAGCTCTTGCATAGAACGTGGGTTTACCATTTATATATCACCTTGTTTCTTTGGTGGTGGAACAGCGATCGCACATCCCGGCCTGTAGAACCTATGTGCGATCGCTTTGTGCTGGCGAGGGAATTGCCAATCACTGTAACTGCGTACTTTTATAGTATATCCTATCTTGGCCAGTTTGTCAACACTTTGAGTTTAAAAAAAAATTAGAGAAGTATTATTTTCAACAATTCATGCTGTGAGAGGTTACAATCAAACGTAACGAGCGTTTAGTATGGTAAGAGGTTAAACACTAAAGTGGTAATTCACTGGAAATTGGCAGTAGTAATGGCTGAGCGCAACATCAGCAACAAAGATCTAGCTGAGATAATTGGAAAGCATCCTAACTCCGTTTCCAGGCTAAAACGGCATCGCCGTCTACCTAGAATTGACGAAGACATACTCAACTCTCTGTGCAAAGCACTCAAGTGCCAACCAGGGGACTTGATAGTCTATCAAGAGGATGAACAAGATCCCTAAAACGGGAAATTTACCGGTAATCGGTAATCGGTAATCGATAATCGGTAACCGGTAATCCGTAATTTTCCTTGAGCCTTAGCCATCAGCGCGTTATGGATGGGCCCAAAAAATAGGAGCCTTTAGCTGTATTGTCAATGGTCTCTGCAATTTTTTTAGCCACCTTCTCACTAGTCCAGTAGCTGCTGTGAGCACTGCCACCATTGATTAATGCTAAAAATGTCGATTGTATCGGTTTAGCGACATTTTATAAGAA
Organism: Moorena sp. SIO3I6; assembly: GCF_010672095.1. Taxonomy (NCBI): domain Bacteria; kingdom Bacillati; phylum Cyanobacteriota; class Cyanophyceae; order Coleofasciculales; family Coleofasciculaceae; genus Moorena; species Moorena sp. SIO3I6. The sequence continues at coordinate 6,974 of NZ_JAAHHU010000243.1, forward strand.
TCCAGAACCGTAGGTAAGTACATCTTCAAGTTTGATAACTTTGTCATACTCATCTACTAATTTTGGCAACACTCCTTCTAGGGGCCAAGCAATCGGATCCCCCGGATGTACAAAGTTTTGCCAGGGTAACGCCACTCCTTGTTGAGTCAGAATTGCCAGTAACTCCTTTAATTTGGAACTAATATCATGGGTACTGCCATCTCTGGTTTTGCCAACAATATGGAGCAGAGTAAATAGGGCAATCGGTGAACCCATGGTATGAACACTAGCCAGAGGAATGGCACTGTCTTGCTCAGATTCGATTCCCAAAATGCTTTTGCGAATCTCCTGAATACTCTCATGACCAGGTATA
>NZ_JAAHHU010000244.1:0-7217 GCF_010672095.1 Moorena sp. SIO3I6
AACGCAGTACTCGTCAAAAAATCAAACGAGCCAGCATGGACACGAGGTATATGCTGAAAATTTTAAAAGCCTCGATTCCCTTACAGTCTAACTTATCTGGGGCATAATTTTTCGCCGCTGTACCCTGGAAAACTACCTGATGATGATTATCCAGTTCTCATACTAAATCCGGTTGTCATACCCCATTAAAAAAATGCTTAAATAGAAGCTAGCCAATGATAGAAAGTTAAATTTCTAATTTCTTCTTTCATCTCACTCAAAACCTGACAACGTTTTACTAACAATTCTTCGATTTCATCAATCGTCTCAAAACAATTATTTACTAAAGGTTCATCCCCTAATTTACACAGTCTTTCTGCTGGTTGTAATTCTGGAGAGTATGGGGGCAAAAACTCTAGTTTAATTCCTGAAGTAATTTTTACCTTCTTACTCCGATGCCATCCAGCATTATCTTCTACTAACAACACTTTTTTTTTGGAGAAATGCCCACATCTTCAGCAAATTTTTTAGAGACTAGGTTTAACCATTCTGTATTGAATCTGGGGATTAAATACCATAAATTTTTTCCAGTCTTAGGTTGGACAAATCCATAGACATACAACCATTGATAACGATGTTGAACAATCGCCATTGGTCTTTCTCCTATTTTCGACCATCCCTTTTTTAAGATTGGTTTTAAACCGACTCTATGTTCATCGAAAAACCACAGTTGTATTTCTGAGTTTAAATCGGCTTGTTCTATTTGTTTTACTTTGATTGGTAAATTTTTAATAAATTATTCTTGTTCAATTTTATTTCCTTTCCTATGTTTTGGTATCGGACTCTGCCATGAAAATTTGAGCTTTTTTAAGTAATCCCATCCTCTCTTGAAGTTACCGTAAGAGTAGTGCAGCCAAAGCAAGTTGGTAGGCTATGGATCAAAGGTGACAGGTCTTGTTGTAAGGCTGCACTACTCTAAGGTTTCGTCTCTGATTCCAGACTTTTTTAACTCTTTGAAGTTACCGTAAGAGAGGGTCGCCTTTATAGGGACAGGTTATGGGTAATATTTTTAAGTTATCTGAAATAAGGCCGGAGATGAAACCTTAGAATAAAGAAGCCTTTATAGGCGAAAGGCTATGGGTAAAAGGGATAAAACTCATGGAATAAGGCTTCTTTATTCTTACGGTAACTTCAAACCACTCTCTAAGGTTTCGTCTCTGGTTTCTTTTTCGATCCAACGAGCTACTTTTGGTCCTGTCCAAATTCCTCCGTCTGATGGTCTTGATTCTAATTCTTTTGCTAATTTTTTAAGTTGAGATTCTCTTAGTAGTGGTTTTTTGCCTCCCCTATGCTGTCTGTGCTTATTTTTTAAATTCTGGACTCCTTTTTCTCCAAAATTATTATATTTTTTAACTATCTCTTTGCCATAATCATAATTAATACCCACAGCGATGGCACTATTTTTAATAGTCCACCCTAAGGACACTTTCCACAGTAGGTGCCATCTTCTTGATTCGTTCGCGTAGCGTGGCCAAAAGGCCACTAAATCTTTACTTTTGAGGTACTTTTGTTTCAGTTCGTCGGAACTACAATGATTGGCTAGAGTAACTTTTTTGGGCATCCATCTTGTCTCCATCAATTTTCTTATATTATAAGGGTGTTTGACAACCGGATTTGGTATGATTACTCAAACCCGTATCAACCAAGAGTTCTCGACAAGGGAGGATCTCGATTGGATTACAGCCTTAACTGCTCATCAAATCAAACTCTTGGCTGAGCAAGAAGTGATTCAACTGGGACTGTTTGATGAACAAAATTTAGTGGAAGTGGAATCAGTAGATTATCCGGGGGAAAGATTAATCGCTTGTCGCAATCCAATAACTGCTGATTCAAGGGCTCAAAAACGAGAAAAACTCTTACATAAAACAGAATAAGAATTAGAAAAAATTGTTCAAGCTACTCTCCGATAAAAAAGGGCTTTAAAGGGTGCTGACCAAATTGGCCTCCGAGTCGGAAAGGTGATTAACAAGTATCGAGTGGGGAAGTTCTTTGAACTGGAAATCACGAACAACAGCTTTTCCTACACCCGCAAGCCCCAAGGCTTAAAAGCCGCCGCTGCCTTGGATGGATTATATGTCATTCGTACTTCTGTAGACACCGAAGTTTTAGATGCTCCAGCTACAGTGAAAGCTTACAAAAGTCTGTCTCAAGTCGAACAGGCTTTTCGCTCTTATAAGACGATGGATTTAAAAGTCCGTCCCATTTATCACCATCTCGAAAGCCGAGTTAAATCTCACGTTTTTCTTTGTATGCTGGCTTATTATGTGGAATGGCATATGAAGCAGGCTCGCTTCACCGATTCTTTTTGATGACGAGGACGACACCCCGATTGATTGGGATGGAGTTACTCCTGTTAAACGTTCAAAAAAAGCTAAATCCCACGGCTCGTAAGAAGCGGACAGCCCAGAACTTACCCGTACACAGCTTTTCGACTTTGATGGCAGATTTAGTAACAATTACTCTCAACACAATTGCTTCTAAATTAGAGGGGGCTGATCTGACTTTTTTGAAAATTACTCAACCCACACCAGTCCAACAAAAGGCGTTAGATTTACTTGGTGTTTCCCTATTTGTACCCAGTAAATGACCGACAGAAAATCTGCTATTCCTTACCCTGCATAGGTTGCCATTTTTGTCAAAGGGGGAACTTCAGTCTCGAAGCGATCGTTAAATCAGGCAATGACTATCTAGTTAAAGTCAAAACTAATCAACCAAAGCTATATCAACAAATAGAAACCCTATCGAATCGGCAAAGAGCACAACAAAAAGTGACCCATCATGAAAAAACTAGAAACCGTAATAGTTATCGTAAAATCGTTGTGTTTGATCCACCCGAAAACCTTGATCCGAAATGGATTGGCGTGGGTTGTGTGATTAAAGTCGAACGTAGTGGAACTCGTGGCAATGAGACTTATCGAAGCATCAGTTATTATCTTTGTTCAAAACCACCTCAATCTCGCCGTCTGTCAGAAGGTATACGAGGACATTGGCTAATTGAAAATTCTCTTGATTGGGTAAAAGATGTCATCTATGAGGAAGATATTAGCCCACAAACATCAGGATTTGCTCCTTTAAACTTATCTGTGCTCAAAACCTGGGTTTTAACCCTTTTAAGAGCACATGGCTTTGATTCGATCAAGGGAGCGATCAGTGAAGCGATGCAGCGCGGTCTTGGGGGTTTCCCCCGGAGACGAAACCTGATTACGTTGAGCCTTTATGGTTGGTAGGCTATGCAGATGCATGGTTAAAACTTATTGATTAAGGCGAGCCTGTCTTACGGTAACTTCAAACCACTCGCTATTGCATCAAGACAATAGACCTCTTGCAAAAGTCTTTCGTGGTATAATTATAAATTTGGCAATTTTTTATTTAGCGTACGCTTAAGACTAACAAACTTGCTTTGTAATCTCTTTGTGTATAAGCGTAGTATACAATTTAGCTAATTTTCACAAAATTTACTATTATAACTCAAAATATTTTGGCAAGAGGTCTAATGAGCCATAATCTGAGCTATATCCTCAGTTTTTGTACTTAAGAGTAATTATCTCTGATTATCTTCTATTTTATTGAGAATGAAACAGCCCTGCCCGGATAATACCGGGCATCGACTCTAATAGTTAGAATAGATACTGGTTGAGATTAATTCCCGGCGATATGCACCACCACCTCCCGGTAGTGAGCCTGTCGGCGATGCTCCCAAATATAAATGCCTTGCCAGGTTCCTAAGAGCAATCTCCCCTGAGCAATAGGAATCTGTTCCGATGTTTGAGTCAGCGCAGTGCGGATATGAGCAGGCATATCATCGGAACCTTCGGCACTATGGCTATAGCTTTTGCCATCTTCTGGTACTAATTTAGCAAAAAAGTTCGATAAATCCGTGAGCACATCAGGATCAGCATTTTCCTGAATTACCAAACTTGCGGAGGTATGACGGAGGAAAATGGTACACAGTCCAGTCTCCAGTCCTGATGTAGCAACCACAGATTGAACTTTCCCGGTAATGTTGGAGAAGGATTTACCGGTAGTCTTGATTTTGAGTCGTTGTTGATAATGAGTCATAGAAGGCTTGGTTAATCTAGCCACTGCTACCCGAGCTGTTTCAGTTCCTCGGATGGTGTTTCCGAGGTTTCTGTGGCTACAGCTGTTGGTGGATTGACAGGAGACTTATCCACCACAGGTGTTTCCAAGGTTTCTGTGGCTACAGCTGTTGGTGGATTGTCAGGAGACTCATCCACCACAGCACCAGTTTCTGATGACTCTAGAGTATCTTCTGATAACGACTCAGGGACGGTTGCCAATTCTTCTGTATACAACTTATCCAGTTGAGCAGCAGTTTCTGATAACTCTGGCTTTTCTGCTGATTCTGGCTCAGTTGCAGATTGATTGTCACTCGACTCATCTGCCTGCTCGGAATTTTCCGATGCCTCTGGATTCTCCGGTTCCCCATCACGCCAAGGGGAATCATAGTGATTCCAGGGCAGAATTGGCTTGTTGGGCAGGTTACGGGTCAAGACAGTGATGTTCTCTGGGTCTGGTTCCGGTAAACTCAAGGGTTCTCCGGAGGGTTTTTTATTAACCTGTTTAGAATTCATAGTCTCAGCGAAAGCCAACAATACATCACATCAGTTTAAGCGCAGGAATGCAAAACTCTGCTATGACATTCAAAGTAATAATCAAGGCAACCCCCCAAGTTACATAAGCAGAATACTTCAACGATAGAGAAAAATCTTCTAATCGCTGCCTGTTTGCATTATAAGTCTCTACCAGATTAACCAGCATCTGTAGCTGGTATTGTTCTGGTGAGAGTACCAGGTAACGTTCTAGGAATTTTTTATCTCCCAAGTTGGGACTGACTGCTATCTGACGCGGGAGAAAAGCACGGATTAGTAGGGTAAAATTAAGCATAAATCCCAGTATCTCGGCTATACCAAATGGGCTGCGGAAAAATACTAGCCCAGATATGGTTAAACTCGTTAACAAGGCTCCGTTAGTGACAAACAAGATATTGAGCTTTGTGGTCAAGGTTTGACTGCGCTCCCTTTGTTGATCAAGTACCATACGAACGTCTCGTGCTGCCAACTCTAGGCTGGGGAAAGAGGTCTGCTCTTCAGAGGTCTGTTCTTCAATAGTAGAGGTTTCTGGTGTGTCGATGGACTTTGGGATAGAATTTTGGCTATTCTGGATCTGTTCTATAAGCGAATCTACGGTAGATATCATGGCAGGGGCTATTTAGGCTATTTAGTGTGAGTCTGGAGGTAGTTAACAATATCTTTAGCAATCTTGTCTGTTCCATCCTTTACCAAGCTTTGAGATTTTCTGGGAGGCTTGGGAGTATGATGGAGGAATTCCCAGTTGCCGTGGAAAAATTCTGTCGGTGTTAAAATCTGATGGTGACCGTAGTCTTGCACCCCTTCTATTAGGATAGCGGCTTCAGCAAATCCCGAGCGGGTAACTGAAGAAATTGGGATATCCAGGCGTAAGGCTTCAGCAAAAGTACTGTACCCCGCTTTGGAAATCACTCGCGAGCACAAGGGCATGAAATCCACTGGTCGATAGTCGTGACCCTTGATTTTCAGTAAATTGGGTAAATCTGGTGCTTGAGAGTCAAATGTGATAAACTGCCAGTTAGGGAATCTAGATAGATTATGGTAAGGAATTTGTTCCAACCCTAATCCCCCAAAGGTGAGTAAAGCAGTTTTAAACTCTGGAGACTTCAGATCAAAATGCTTCCTTAATTGATCTGTACTGTATCCTGGTGATCCCCCTGTTAAGCCCACATCGGTGATCTGGGTGAACGCGCTCATGGGTTCATGTAAAGGAAGGCGAAATAAGCGATCGCATTTCCCATAATACTCACTGATCCAATCGGCAATCTCAGCAAACTCTCCTCCCCAGTCTCGATAGATGAAGTCCCAGCCAAAGTTACTCATCATCCAGCAGGGAATTTCAGCCGCTTGAGCAATACCTACAGCTAAGGGGGGAATATCGGCTAATATCAGGCCTACTCGATTGTTACGAATAAAGTCAACCTCACTAGCAATAATTGATCTAGCATTGGAACGAATTTGCTGTAGTTTGGTTAAGGTTACCTCTTTATCCATTGTTAAGCTGTCGGTTTGAATAACACCAACATCAAAAGCCCGTGGGCGATGAATAAAATCCCCCGGAATGTAGGATTCTAATAACCAGCGTGGTATTGTTGTTACTAGAATCAGTAAGATATCCGGACACAGTCGTTGAATAGCCGCAGCTACGGAGGCAGTACGTACAGCATGACCAAAACCGTGGCTAGTGATAGCGATGTATAAAACTGGTCTAGACATTCTAGGAGCTCAGGTATTGAGTTAATTGAAGGCTTTCATGCAGGCTAACAAAAATAAACCACAAGTGGCTAACTTTGGCAGTTATAGCACTACGCATTAAGGTGTTTGACATTCCTAAACTCCGAAACTTAGTCATAGCTTACTTCTAACTTCTGACTTCTGACTTCTGACTTGCGCGTAGCGCTATACTACCTTGATTATAATTTACACACTTTAAAATCGAATTCAGAAAAAATTTAAAGTTTTTTTTTAAAGGAGTTGAAAACCTGAGGGGGCGACGAAATAATCTAAAACGCAGACTCTATAGCAGAGAAAGAGTTGGTTAGGACAATACTCTGAAAGCATTATCCAGAGCATCCTGCAAACAATCAAATTCCTCAATGGTCTTCCGTAAATGATGTTTCAGTCGAGACCAAAATTTCTCAATTTTATTTAGGTCAGGTGAATAAGCAGGCAGAAACAGAAGCTCACACCCTGCCTGCTCGATTAATATCAAGTTCGGATAATTAGTTATAATTAAACTTCCCTTCCTCTGAAAAAACATTGCATTGCCACTCGCTATGCCAAAAACCGTCACTGTTGAATCCCATTTGAGTTCGGAGGAACTCTACTCTCGTTACCGGGCAAGCACCTCCTCGGTGCAACGCAGTCACTATCAAATCATCTGGCTACTTGCCGATGGGAAAACTCCAGCAACGGAAGCTCGAAGTTACTGGTTATAGCCGAATTTGGAGTGCGGCTTGTTCCGAGTAGGAGCTACTCGTAATAGAGTAGGGTATGACTCGGGGGCGCGTGATCAAATCACAAACCTAACTACCTGTACGGATGTGGGTGAAAACCCCACCGCTGAAGAGA
>NZ_JAAHHU010000245.1:0-7131 GCF_010672095.1 Moorena sp. SIO3I6
TCCCGATTCCCGATTCCCGCTTCCCGATTTCCGATTCCCGATTCCCGATTCCCGATTCCCGATTCCCGATTCCCGATTCCCGATTCCCGATTCCCGATTCCCGATTCCCGATTCCCGATTCCCGATTCTTAATTCTTAATTCTCAATTCTAAAAAACCTTCTATCCGCTCCCAAACTTTCTCCAACAAATCAGGACAATCCGCATCAAACCATTCAATCTCAGGATAAGCCTTAAACCAAGTGCGTTGACGTTTAGCAAATTGGCGAGTGTGGACAACAGTTAACTCTCTGGCCTGCTCAAGGGATAAGTTACCAGCAAGATAATCTTTAATTTCCCGATATCCCAACGTATCCAGTAACGGTAAATTCCAACCATACTTCTGAGTAATAGTTTCCACCTCAGCCACAAATCCTGCTGCTAACATTTGGTCAGTACGCTGAGCAATCCGCTGGGTAATAGTTTCAGAATCCTGACATTCCAAGCCAATCTGGAGAATTGGATAATTAGGAGGATTTTCTCCCTGCTGCTGTGATATCGGAATTCCAGTTACATAAAATACTTCCAATGCTCGCAATGTCCGCACTTGATCATTGGGATGAATCTTCTGAGCAGCAACAGGGTCAATCTGTTGGAGGAATTTATACAGCTGAGCTTGACCAAGAGCAGCTAGTTGCGATCGCAAATCTTCCTGAGGCGCAACCCGAGGAATTTTTAACCCCCGCACTACCGATTTGATATATAAACCAGTACCACCAACTAGGAAAAGAGGGTTATTGTTTAAGTCAGCCTGATCTACCCGGTCTTCCCTGTGTTTGCTAGCTATAATTTCCTGGGCTTGCTGTTGATAATCAGCTACAGTTAAGGTTTCGGTTGGATCACAGATGTCGATCAGATAATGGGGTACCTGCTGTTGTTGAGCCAGTGTCGGCTTAGCGGTTCCAATATCAAATTCTCGGTAAACCTGACGAGAATCAGCATTAAGAATTATTGAACTAACTCGCTGTGCTAATGCTATCCCTAGACTCGATTTACCTGTAGCTGTAGCACCGCAAATTACTATTACTGCTGAGTGCTCAGTGTTGAGTTTTGAGTTTTGAGCGGAGGGCTGTTTCATCTTCCATTGTGGCATTCGGGACTAACTTGAGCACTGACCCACTGACACCATCATACCCTATATAGTTAATCCCCTATAGAAATAACCTATGAAAATGGGCTGTGGTCGCCTATAAGGCTTTTGTGTTACAATCTTCGGGTGTTTTATCATTTTTGATGAATCATAGCCTTTCAAAGCTTTTAACGGAAAACCCCGAAAGATTATGACGAGTAGTTACAGTGCCGATCAGATTCAAGTTCTAGAAGGTCTCGAACCGGTGCGGAAACGCCCAGGGATGTACATCGGGACAACTGGACCTAGGGGTCTCCATCATCTAGTCTACGAAGTTGTAGACAATTCCATCGATGAAGCGCTGGCTGGGTATTGTACTCACATCGAAGTTGATATCAATAGCGATGGTTCCGTAACCGTTACCGATGACGGACGAGGAGTTCCTACGGACACCCACCCTACCACAGGGAAATCAGCACTGGAAACCGTAATGACCGTACTTCATGCCGGTGGTAAGTTTGGTGGCGGCGGCTATAAAGTCTCTGGAGGATTGCACGGTGTTGGTGTTTCCGTAGTCAATGCTCTGTCTGAGTGGGTAGATGTAACGGTGTGGCGGGAGAAAAAAGAACATACCCAGCGCTATGAGCGGGGTGTGCCCATGACTGAACTACTCGTCAAGCCCTATAAAAAGGCCCACACTGGTACCTCAGTAAACTTTAAGCCAGATACCGAAATCTTTACTGGCGGTATTGAGTTTGATTATACTACCTTATCCGGACGTCTCCGAGAACTGGCTTACCTGAATGCTGGTGTTAAAATTACCTTCTCAGACCATCGCCTGGAAGAACCCAGAGTAGAAACCTATCACTACGAGGGAGGTATCCAGGAATATGTCGCTTACATGAACCGAGAAAAGCACGCCCTACACGAGGAAATTATCTATATACAAGGGGAACGCAAAAGTATCCAAGTGGAAGTGGCACTACAATGGTGCATTGATGCCTATAGTGATAATTTGCTGGGTTTTGCTAACAATATTCGCACTATTGATGGTGGTACCCACTTGGAGGGGCTCAAGACAGTCTTGACCCGAACCATGAATGCGATCGCACGCAAGCGCAATAAACTCAAAGAAAGTGAGTCTAACCTAGGTGGTGAGAATATCCGAGAAGGATTAACTGGGGTGATTTCTGTCAAAGTCCCAGAGCCAGAATTTGAAGGTCAAACCAAAACTAAACTGGGAAATACAGAAGTAAGGGGGATTGTAGATTCCCTAGTTGGGGAAGTCTTGACTGAATACCTGGATTTTCATCCCCAAGTCGTCGATACTATCTTAGAAAAAGCGATTCAAGCCTATAAAGCCGCAGAAGCTGCTCGTCGTGCTCGTGAATTAGTGCGGCGGAAATCAGTACTAGAGTCTTCTCCCTTACCCGGTAAGTTAGCCGATTGTAGTTCTCGGGACCCAGGGGAATCAGAGATATTCATCGTTGAGGGGGATAGTGCAGGGGGATGTTTTTCTGGAGAGACACAGGTTGCCCTGGCTGATGGACGGTCTTTGAGCTTCAAGGAACTTGTAGCAGAACAAGCTATTGGTAAAGAGCATTTTTGCTACACGATTACCAATAACGGCAGCATCGGAATAGAACGGATTATCAATCCTAGGATGACCAAAGCCAATGCTAAAGTCATCAAACTTACCTTAGATAACTCAGAAACCATTATTTGCACTCCCGATCACCTGTTCATGTTGCAAGATGGTAGTTATAAGCCAGCAGTATCTCTGACTCCTGATGATTTGCTAATGCCTCTATACCGGCCACTGGCAGAAATCAGGAAACAGGCAAAGGTCAAAACCCAACACAAAGAAGCCTATTCCGCTGTTGCTGGTAATCAGACACAGGTTTGTGAAGCTGTTGCTAACTATAACTACCAAGTTGTTTCCATTGAATCCCTAGAACAATTGGTAGATGTCTATGATATCGAAGTGCCTCATACCCATAATTTCGCTTTAGAGAGTGGGGTGTTTGTTCACAACAGTGCTAAACAAGGACGCGATCGCCAATTCCAAGCCATTCTCCCCCTCCGTGGTAAAATCCTCAACATTGAGAAAACTGATGATGCCAAAATTTACAAGAACACAGAAATCCAATCCCTAATTACAGCCCTAGGGCTAGGGATAAAAGGAGACGAATTCGACCCGTCCAATTTACGCTACCACCGCATTGTAATTATGACTGATGCTGATGTGGATGGCGCTCACATCCGTACTTTATTACTAACCTTCTTCTACCGCTATCAACGAGCCCTTGTAGACCAAGGCTACATCTACATTGCTTGTCCTCCCTTATATAAACTAGAACGAGGTCGCAACCATAACTATTGTTATAGCGATCGCGAACTACAAGAGCGGATTAGCCAATTTCCTGAAAACGCTAACTATAACATCCAACGATTCAAAGGATTAGGTGAAATGATGCCACAGCAGTTGTGGGACACCACCATGAATCCAGAAACTCGCACCATGAAGCAAATCGAAATCGAAGATGCTGCTGAAGCTGACAGAATCTTTACTGTACTCATGGGAGACCGGGTTGCTCCTCGCCGCCAATTCATTGAAACCTATGGCGCTCGACTCAATCTCACCGATTTAGATATTTAGAGTCTACCTTACTCACAAATTAGTACTAGTGTAAGCTATCAGCTGTCAGCTGTCAGCTGTCAGCTTATTTTATTCAAAAGCACCTCAAGTAGAGTGGCACAGGCTTCTAGCCTGTGATTCAAGGAATAAGCTGATAACTGATAGCTGATAGCTTACCTTAGGACATTGATAAAAGCTGAAAAGCTTTTTTAGTGAACTATTCCCTATTCCCTATTCCCTATTCCCTATTCCCTGTTCCCTGTTCCCTGTTCCCTATTCCCTGCTCCCTGCTCCCTACTCCCTTATAGTAAATCAAGCCATGGTTACCGCAATTCCAGCTAACCAGATTACCCTCTACGATTTAAGAATAAAATTTGGCTTAGAGCGCACCGATGATGAGCAATTCTTTCAGGAGTGGCAATATGATTTACCAGAACTAACAGAATTAGAAAAAAAAGAGCTAAACGAAATAAAGAGAGACTATCTCCACTTATCAGAGCGTCCGATGGTCGAAACCATCGTCAAAATGGTAGTACTTTCCCCATTATTGAAACTAGCTGGCTTTTATCGTGCTCCCTTTTATATTACTGCTGAAAAAGTCGTAGAAATTACTTCCGAAGATCAAGAAACAATTATTACCGGACGACTTGATATACTGATCTATACTCCTGAATTTTGGGTATTAGTCATCGAAGCCAAACGAGCCGATTACTCCCTGGAAGTTGGTATCCCCCAAGCACTAAGTTATATGCTAGGAAATATTGAATCAGAAAGACCTGCTTTTGGATTTATCACCAATGGGCCAGATTTTATTTTCCTAAAACTCAGCAAAGACAATACACCCAAGTATGGTGAGTCAGATTCATTTTATCTTCGGAATAAGACAGGCTTGGAGCAGGTTCTCAAAATCCTAAAGCGCTTTAATCAATTAGTGAGACAATAATCAAGTCCAGTAGGGTGTGTTAGGGACGGGCTCGCACTGATTTTCGGCCTGTTAATGTTGGGATAGCCCGGCCCGTAACGCACCGCCAGTCCAGTAGTCCAGTAGGGTGCGTTAGGGACGGGCTCGCACTGATTTTCCGCCTGGTAGTGTTGGGACAGCCCGTCCCGTAACGCACCGCCAGTGTTGGGAATTTTATTATAATAATCAAATATGGCCAAAGATATTTTCCACAATACAGTTAAAATAGCTCTACAAAAAGATGGTTGGCTGATTACTCACGATCCCTATCAACTGCGTTACGGCATGGCTGATATCTATATCGATCTGGCTGCGGAAGAAGCGATCGCTGCTCAGAAAGAAGGTTGTAAAATAGCAGTGGAGGTTAAAAGCTTTGTCCGTGGCTCAACTATCTCTCAATTTCACACCGCTCTTGGTCAGTTTCTTAACTATCGGATTGCCTTAGAAATATCTGATGAGCCAGAACGCATTTTGTATCTGGCGATTCCCAAAGATACCTACCAAATGTTCATCAGATTTGAACCTGCCAAAACTGTGATTGAACGATATGAAGTCCGGTTAATTGTTTACGATCCGAATCATGAGGTTATTGACCAATGGATAAATTAGATCAATATCGTCAGATTACCTGCGAATTTTTAGAAAGCTTTGCCAGTTATGATCTCAATGCTCAACTTATCTTTGATAGAGAACGGGATCGTTATCTGGTTTTCCACAACGAATGGCGTAATGAGTACCGGATCTATGGCTGTGCCATGCATCTTGAGCTGATCGAAGGTCAAATCTGGATACAGCACAATAGTACGGAGATTTATATCGATAGTGAATTGATTGAACGGGGTGTTTCTCCCAAAGATATTATACTAGGATTTCGCTCTCCCAGCGTCCGCAAACGTATTGCTGCTGCGATGGAAGACTAGTGTTGGAACCGCCCTTCCGAAAATTGCCACAGGCTGGAAGCCTGTTCCACACAACCTAACCGGATTTTAACTAACAGCAAACTCAGTAAATTTGCGAACATCTGCATGATGAAAACCTAAAACAATATCACTTTTTGGAATACCTGCTGCCACTAAATCATTAGCAATGCCATCTTCAGTATTGTCACATTGAATCCAAATTTTATAATTACTAATTTCCACATGAATCAAACAACTATGAAGATGTTCTTGGTTATTCCATCCTTCAGAAACAATTAAATATTGGTCTGTTTCTCGGTCAAATGCTGCATGGTTACGGATGTTAACATTAGAGTAATCAATGTTAACATAAGGGGTTAAGGTTTGACGAATAATTTGGCGATAGTTTTATAATTTATCCATTTTATAATCACCTCCTTTTCCGGCTCAAAAACCATAATTTTAAGCGTGTTATCTTCTAATAAAATTTGTCCTATTTCTTCGGTAAATAAGCGGTTAAATATTACTTCTATAATAGCTAGATAAAGAAGACGTTCTGAAAGTTGACGTTTAAGAACTTTATCGTATAATATATATTGCCCTAAGGCGTTTTTTAGATCTTCTATTTCTGATGAAGCAACAAAACTTTTAACTTCTACAGCAATTTTTTGCCCTTGTTTTTCAGCTACTAATATTTTTTCAGCCGCTAGGTCAATATAGATGTCTTTTTTACCTATTTTAAGGCTTAAAGGGTCATTGGTAATTGTCCATCCATCTTTTATTAGTGCATTTTTTACTGTGTGATGATAAATATCTTTGGCTGGCATTTTCAAAATTATTAAGTGTGGGTGCCAAAATAAAAGCCTATCTTAATTATAGTCGGAACGATCTGTAATTTCGTGACAGCCGTAGGGTGCTTGATAAGACGCGATCGCACTCATGTTCCCCCTGGTAGTGTTGGAATAGCCCGGCCCGTAACGCACCGCTAGTGTTGGAACCACCCTTCCGAAAATTGCCACAGGCTGGAAGCCTGTTCCACGCCTGATGCCCATTCCACCCACCGGCTCAAACAGCATGGATTGAGATGCACCCCAATAGGCAATAGGGGCAACAGCTGCATAGTTTTTTAGTAAAATCAAAGAGATGCACCCCAATAGGCAATAGGGAGATAGACGAAATTAAAGCTAATAAAAATACCTTTTGATTAATCTGAATTTTTGATATGGTTTTCCCCTTACCAGATAAATACATTGATCTGCTCACGGATTTCGGCTTTAAGCGCGTCTTTGGCACTGAGCCAAATAAGGCACTGTTGATCGACTTCTTAAATACGCTGCTGCCTCCTCACCATCAGATTCAGGATGTCACTATTAAGAATCCAGAGTTCTTGGGTAAGACCTTAGTGGACAGAAGAGCAATTTTTGATATTTATTGTCAGAGCACAACCGGTGAACGCTTCATTGTGGAAATGCAAAAGGCAAAACAAACGTTCTTCAAAGACCGCAGTGTCTACTATGCCACTTTCCC
>NZ_JAAHHU010000246.1:0-7088 GCF_010672095.1 Moorena sp. SIO3I6
TTCTGTATTTTTTAAAGCTGGGCTCATAGCCCCTGCCTTTGTAAGCAAAAAGCCCAGCATGCGACCTTCATTGTCTTGATCGCCCTCGAAGCCATAATCATCACGGATATGTTCAGCAAATACACGAGCCAAAATTGGTGGAATTGCATTGCCTATTTGCTGGATTTTATGAGAGGCATTCCCACAAAATACAAAATCATCTGGAAAGGTTTGAATTCGTGCTGCCTCTCTTATCGTTAAAGGTCTGTTTTCGACTGGGTGTATTAACTCTCTGGTGGCAGCACCAGTGATGGTTAAGCTCGGCTCATTTCCAATCAGTCTTTTAAGTCCCGATGGCGCTCCACCTCGCTTTTCTGTGGGCATGCCATCAGCAACGCGCCTATTTGCTCTCTTCTTAAATGACTTATGCTGTAGTTCCTCTGGCAAATCCTTCATGGTTTGACCTGGCTTTAAGGCAGTAATTCTTTTTAGCTGGATGCCGTTAATAATTGGGTAGTAATGGTCGGATATTTGTGTGGCATTTCCACGAATAAAAGAATCAAAATCATCTTGAGGAGGCGAGGTTAAAGGTATTAGTAGAGTGCCCTTATCTTTTGTTGCTGGCGGCAAACTGTTTATTGCGTGAGAAATAGTAATGTCAGAGTTACGGAATAGTTGACCGGAAACTTGAAATTGTGGTGCTGGCATTCTAAACTCATGCCCCAACCTATTCCCGATGATTAAAACTCGCTTTCGTCTTTGTGGTACACCGTATTCTTGAGAATAAATTTTCTCAATTATAATCCAATAACCCAGTTCAATGAACGCCTTAGCGGCTTCGTATACATATTTTCCTTTGTTGGAGGTAAGTAGCCCTTCAACATTTTCCATAATAAACCATTTTGGCTTCAAAATAGTTAGTGCTTTAACGTATTGTTTAAGCAAATTATTTCTTGGATCATCCCAGAACCTTGAGCCCGCTGTGGAGAAGCCTTGACATGGAGGTCCCCCTATCAATATGTCGAGTTCCCCTGGTTTCATTACTATTTCAGAAAGAACCTGCCCAAAATCTACGTTATCGATATCCTCATTGCTACATAACGACTCTGGAAAATTTCTTCTATATGTTTCAACTGCCGCCGCATCTTTATCATTGGCATAAAGAATTGAATATCCAGCTTGTTTAAACCCAAGAGAACATCCACCTGCACCGCAAAATAGACTAATAGCCGTGTGTTTCATTAATTGATCAACTTCCAATACATCATGTCAAGCATATAGCAATTCTACGACTTGTGAGGTACAAATTTCGGGTTTTTAGGGAGCAGGGAGCAGGGAGCAGGGAGCAGGGAACAGGGAACAGGGAATAGGGAACAGGGAATAGGGAATAGGGAATAGGGAATAGGAAAAAAAATGCTTGTACCTCACTAGGCTATAATAGGCTATATTAAACAGCTGAGAGCTGAATGCTGATAGCTGTTCGCGTAGCGTGCGCGTAGCGCATATGCTTACCTGCTCCCTAAAACCTACGACTAAAGTCACTCACTCGTCCTGATAACTGCGATAAAAGCGATCGCTAAATAGCTAAATAAAATCCTCAATCACTGCTGTTACCGCTTCATAATACTCTTCAGAAATACCTAAAGTTCCATCCAATCGAACGGTTTGCACCTGTTCTAACTCCGCCATCGCTATCATTTCAGCTTTTGACTTAGGTGGTGCATTTTTCGCTAATATAATTAATACGGGCATGGGAACAGAATCTAAAAGCTGCAAAAATTCCTCCCGATTAGCGACAGGATCGATTGCGCCAGTAACAAACGAAGCAGGGGCATATCTGCCGCCATCTTTGGAAGTGATTTGGTGTTTTTGGGCGATAAATTCCGGAGTTAGTTTGCTTTGATCCACATAGACGTGGCGTTTATACATCAAGCGCAGAAACGAAGGGGTAGTGTTGAGATAGTATAAAGTCTGACCTAACCAAGGCGATCGCACTAGATTTTTTACTCCGTTTCTCACTCCATCGGGTAAACCCATTACTCTTAACGGTCCTTTCCAAGTGGGAGCCACTAAAATTAGTTTAGAAATACTATCTGGATTATCTTGGGCAAACTTTAAAGCGTATCCTGAAGCATGACCGGCAGCAATTACAGCAAGTTTCGCCCCCCTAGCCCCCCAACTTTGGGGGGAAATTGAGTTAAAGTCCCCCAGAATTGGGTGATTTAGGGGGCTTGTAGCTCTCGGTAGTGAGGTCAATTCATCTGAAAACAGCTGTAAGCTAATTGAGTTATTATTAAAAACAGAGTTAACAAAATCTGCTAATAACTGCTGAAATAATACGGGATTGTAATCCACAGGAGGGCATTGAGACTCGCCAAATCCCAACCAATCTAGAACCGTAACGTGATAGTTGGTAGCGAGTAGATTGGCAATACCTTTCATTTCTGTGCGACTAGAAACCGTACTAAAAGCAGGAAGTAACAGTACCGGGTTTCCTGCGCCAATGGTTTCGTAGACCACTTGATAGTGTTTGTCTTGCCAATTCCAGTTGTAGAAATTTTTGGTACCGCCAATACCAGAGTTAAGCTCAGTGGGATTAGTTGTTGTAGTCATAGTGATAGGGCTGCATCTGATATTTGTAAATCTATAACTAAAAGAAGTGTGGTGATATCGGGATATCGAGAGATAGGGGATATTTTTAGTAATGAAACAAGGGGTTCAGCAGGGAACCTAAAGATTGAAGCTAATTCCATCTTCCTTAACAACGAGGGAATCATCGCAGCAGAAACAGCAGGAGACCAAGGCAATATTAGGCTGCAAGCTGTTGATATCCGACTGCGTAACCAAGTTTACCACCGACTCGAGAGGATCCAGTGATTAATGCCCACAGAACAGTGAGGTGGCGAACTCGTCCTGGGTTAGCCAGCAGCAGACAACAATTACGGCAATTACAGCAGCAACAATCATCAGTGATATCCCCTCAACCTCCCCAAGACAAAAAAGTGATTATTGAAGCCCAAGGCTGGGTCAGAGCAAAGGATGGCACGATTATTCTGACTGCGCAACCGTTTAGGGGTACTCCTGTTGATCAGATATTTTCTAATCTTGATTGCCATTCGGGAGTCGGGAGTCGGGAGTCGGGAGTCGGGAATAGAAATTGTCTTAACCTTTACTTCGACTGCTATAACCTGCTTCGACTGCTTAAGGAACTGGAGCTGACAACGGTAACGAGAATTGTATTAGTTGAATTTGATGCGATCGCGTAGCGGCTCTAAAAGAGCATCGCTAACTGATTGCGATCGCGTAGCGGCTCTAAAAGAGCATCGCTAACTGATTGCGATCGCGTAGCGGCTCTAAAAGAGCATTGCTATAGCGCTACGCGCAAGGCAGAAAGCAGAAGGCAGAAGTTGGCTCTAACAAAGTTTTAGAGGTAAGAGCCTAACCTTCTGGATCTGCGCCAGACATGGTATAGGCATCAGTATGGCATACTCCGGTTGCTTTAATTTCCACCATCACCTCACCCGCCTTAGGTTCGGCTACCTGAACCGTTTCAATGGATAAAGGCTTGCCTGCTTCAAAAGCTACTGCGGCTTTGACCTCCAAAATCAACTCCTACTTGCTCTGATCAACTGACCTATTTTATTGAAATATTCTGGCTTTGGATAGCAAGCAAAAGAGGAGGTAAACAGGATTTTTACCTGATCCGAGTTCCCGATTCCCGATTCCCGATTCCCGATTCCCGATTCCCGATTTCCGATTCCCGATTCCCGATTCCCGATTCCCGATTCCCGATTCCCGATTCCCGATTCCCGATTCCCTAAAATCCACAATATACTTCATTTATTGCTCTCATGCCAACCCGCGTTAATTAGGGATCCTATTATTGTACAATTAAAAAAACCACAAATAGTATAATTTTTCCCTGGTTTTGGGGTAATTGACGGAATAAAAACTCATGGCAGCTGAAAGAATTGTGCTCTTATCCAGTAGAGAAATAGCTAAAATGCGTCTTGCTGGACGCTTAGCCACTGCACTCTTAGACCATTTAGAACCCATGGTTAAGCCAGGGGTAAGCACCCTAGAGATTAATGATGAAGCTGAGCGTTGGACAAAAGAGCATGGAGCAATCAGTGCTCCCTTAGGCTACCAGGGCTTTCCTAAATCTATCTGTACCAGTATCAATGAAGTTGTTTGTCACGGTATCCCTAACGGTAAGCAAATCCTTAAAGATGGGGACATCATTAATATTGACGTAACACCAAAGCTGGATGGATATCACGGGGATACCTCTAGAACCTTTTTTGTTGGTACCCCCTCACCCCTAGCAAAAAAGCTGGTGGAAGTTACTGAAGAATGTATGATGCGGGGCATTGCTGAGGTCAAGCCAGGAGCAAGGGTTGGTGATATTGGTGCTGCTATCCAAGAGTATGCCGAGTCCAACGGCTTTTCCGTAGTGCGAGACTTTGTTGGACACGGGATTAGCAAGATTTTCCATACAGCTCCCCAAATTCCTCACTATGGCACCCGAGGGAAAGGAAAACGCCTCCGGGCTGGGATGGTTTTCACTATCGAGCCCATGATTAACGAAGGTACCCACGAAGTGGAGATATTAGCTGATAAGTGGACAGCTGTAACACGCGATCGCAAACTTTCTGCCCAATTTGAACACACTATAGTTGTCACCCCTGACGGTGTAGAGATTCTCACCTTGCCAGAACAAGAAATCCAGAGTAAATCTGCTTAAGTCTTAATGGACATTTACTGAAAATCGAGCTTAAACTGTGAGATATAAGCAATAAAAGCAGGCACACTATCTGGGTAACAATTCTTAAGAGTATTTCTAAAGAAAGTTAGCCTCCTGCTCAGGAAATTAGCAAGTGGTGAACCCTATGATGGGTGACACCGCAGTTTTGCTGTGTTCTTAAGCGTTTTGGGTAATCCTAAATTATGGCAACTCTATACGTCAATCCAGCTACTGGAAGTGATAGCGCTGATGGTAGCGAATCTACGCCCTTTAAAACTATTACCAAAGCCTTCGAGTCAGCTGGTTCAGGTGACGAGATTCAACTAAAACCTGGTACTTATAATACAGCCAGTGGTGAAACCTTTCCGCTGAAAGCTCCCTCCGGTGTACAAATTATAGGTGATGAAGCAAACAAAGGCAAGGACATCTTAATTGAAGGCAATGGGTTGTTCAACACCCGTTTCGGTGGTGGTCAAAACGTGACCCTTATCCTAGCTAAGGATACCGAACTCAGGGGAGTAACAATGACCAATCGGGAGCGCCGAGGCACTGGTGCCTGGATTGAGTCTGGTAGTCCTGTTGTTGCTAATTGTACCTTCAAAGAGTGCAATCGTGAAGGGGTTAATGTGACAGGTGAGGCCACACCAGAAGTTAAAGATAATAATTTCATTGGTAGTGGTATAGAGGGTCAAGGGATATCGATTACCAGGGATGCCAAAGGGAACATCCAAGGGAATACCTGTAAAAAAATGGGTAATGGCATTGCTGTTGATAGTAATGCAGCGCCAAGGCTGGTCGAGAACCAAACCTCTGAAAACATCTTTGGGATAGTGGTTTCTGGGGACGCTCGACCGATACTGCGTAAGAATCGGATGGAAAACAACGACAGATTTGGTCTGTCAGTTTCGGGCAAGGGTTTGCCAGATTTGGGAACCACAGGAGACCCAGGGGAAAACGTACTGCGTAACAACGGTGAGTTTGATTTAAAAAATTACACCACGGTTAAGCTGATTTCAGTGGGCAATTTTTTAGTTGCCTCAAAAGTCAGTGGTCCGGTTCAAATTGATGACGCGATCACTAAGGTGCCTGATGATACCGATAAAGACACTGATACCGATAAAGACACTGATACCGATAAAGACACTGATACCGATAAAGACACTGATACCGATAAAGACACTGATACCGATAAAGACACTGATACCGATAAAGACACTGATGGAGAAAAGAAAAAGTTAACCGATATTGCCGGTCATTGGGCAGAGGATTTCATCAAGGGATTGTACAGTAAAGGATACATTAGTGGCTTCCCTGATGGCACCTTTCAGCCAGAAAAAACAATGACCCGTGCTGAATATGCGGCCTTGTTGGTCAACGCTTTCAATCCTTCAGCTGAAAGGGATGCCAAGGATTTCAGTGATGTTGCTTCCAATTATTGGGCTTACGAAAAGATTAAACAAGCCTATCGTGGTGGATTCCTGTCTGGCTACCCTGGGGGGACATTCAAACCCGCAGACAAGGTCCAACGTGCCCAAATAATTGTTTCACTAGTGAATGGGTTAGACTTAACGGCTGCTAGTCCCAATGCCTTACAAGCCTACGATGACAGCGGTTCTATTCCTAGCTACGCCATTGAGGCTGTGAAAACCGCAACCAAAAAAGAAATTATCGTTAATCACAGCAATCTCAGGCAACTCAACCCCACTCGCAATGCTACCCGTGCTGAAGTAGCTGCGATGGTTTATCAAGCCTTGGTGGATGCTGGAACAGTCAGCGCCATTACTAATCAATATATTGTCAAATTTGACGACGACGGGATACCCACATTCGCAGACATTCAAAACCACTGGGCGAAAGAGTTTATTCAGGGATTGTTGGCAGAAGGTATGATTTCAGGTGTTGATAACACTAACTTTAAACCTAACGATAAGATCAACCGTGCTCAATATGCGGCCTTGATTAGCAAAGCGTTTAACCCTCCAGCGAAAAGGGAGGCCAAGCAATTCAAAGATGTCGGTGATGGGTCTTGGGCTAAGGATGCGATTCAAAAAGCCTATCGTGGTGGATTCCTATCTGGTTACGCTAATGGCAACTTCGGACAAGCCGATAATGTTAAGCGAGCGGATGTGATTGTTTCCTTAGTAAATGGCTTGGGTTTAAAAGAATCGGATCCCAATGCTTTAGATCTCTATGATGACAAAGGAGATATTCCCAGCTATGCCACAGATCAAGTAATAACCGCTACTAAAAAACTGATTGTGGTCAATTCCCCTGACCAGAGGAAACTCAATCCCGTGCGTGAGGCCACTCGTGGTGAGGTAGCTGCGATGGTTTATCAGGCTTTGCTGGATCAGGGCACACTAAC
>NZ_JAAHHU010000247.1:0-7050 GCF_010672095.1 Moorena sp. SIO3I6
CGTCCATACTTCTCTTTTTTCAATTCGATTATGCCCACTTTCTATTTCTTGATAATAACTATAGTCTTTTCCGACAAAGTCAGACTTCATAGCTAAATCAAACCAAGTTTTTACTTCTTCATAAAGATTTTTTTGATTAGCTTTTAGAGCCAAAATATAATCAGCTTTTTTATTAATAATTAGGGAGGTAATATCTTTTTGACACCCCATTGCATCGATATAGCGTTTCTAGGACTCATGAGGTACACAAGATTGTTTCACTCTTGACTCTTGCCTTCCCCTCCTGGGAGCAGGGCTGTTTCAAAGAAAAATAAGTTAACGAGAAAAGGAGATAGGGGGATAGGGGGATAGGGGGATAGGGGGATAGGGGGATAGCTCAAAATTTTCCGAAAAATCCCCAAATTTAGTCATTAAAATCTGACTAATTAGCCGGCTTCAATCAACTCAAATGACTAACAATTCGTGATTCGGCTTTTGAGTATGGTTAGATAAATTTGGCCAAAATCACGACTATTCGTCCAAAATTCTCCCCATCTCCCCATCTCCCCATCTCCCCATTTTTGGCCAGAATGAAACAGCCCTACCCTCCTGGGAGGGGTTAGGGGTGGGTTCCTAATCCCTGCTCCCTGCTCCCTGCTCCCTGCTCCCTGCTCCCTAAAACCTAGATATTTGTACCTCACCAGTTATAGAATTGCTATAGTAATTATGCTTCCCTCAATTGATAGCATTTCTAGTAATTGAGGGATAGCGGTAATTTCATTGGATTTATCCTTAACTTTATGTTGTCCTAAGACTAATTGGTGAGAGTCAGACCATGCACTTGTCAGACACGCCAACGAGTTATTAAAAATTAGTCATGAAGTCATGATATCATATTTTTTTTATCAACTTAACCTGGGTTTTTTTATCACCTTTTTGCTTATTTTTAAATCTAATTTAGATGCGTTTGCCCTGTTGCCTTTAGTCTTTTGCAAGTCTCAAATCCGTCAATTCCTGGCATCATTACGTCCAATAGAATTAGATCGGGTTGATTATAGTTAACTTGTTCAATCGCACTTTCACCATCTGTTTCCACAGCAACCGTAAAGCCAGCATTGTGCAAAGCCTGGGATATAACTGACAAATTGGTGGGTGTATCATCTACAACTAAGATGAGATTTTTGTCTTGATCGTATGTCACTGCTTCAGGATCCTATCAACACAAATTGATTTACTCATAAATTTAAAAATATCTATAATTTATTATCCCTTAACCATGTCTAATCCTAATTTAATTAAAATAAAACAAATATTTTTGAGTTATAATTAGATTAAAGTTAGTGATTATCAATTGATTTGGATAAATGAGTTAACTTATTAAAGTTAGCAAACCCTAAGCCGGAAAAAAAAATGGGTAACCTGATTCATCTGTGCTGGTTCATACTTGAAGCTATTACTGAAAAAGGTGCTTGTTTAGGATTATATAAACTTACCTTGAACTTACCCTCAGGGAAAATACTGACAGGAGGTGGGATTTATGGCAGTTATTGTCAAAGATTGAGAAACGAGCCAGAAGTATATTTTGCTCGGTACAGGATTCGGAGCTTACAAGTCATCACGCCCAAGTTGTTTCTTGGAGTAATTTCAGACATAAGCGAGTTTGTTACCTACTTTTGCTTAAGTCCTGATTATTTCTGGATTATTACCCATGATAAAAACCTGTCCTTGTCTGCTTTCCCATCAGCCTTAACTATGGGTGTTCAACCAGATTTGTTCTGATTGCTATTTACCAAAGCCAGAATTTCTTGCCACTCCTGATTTGATAAAGGCTTCTCTACCAACTCCACACCAAAACAATCAGCAGCAGCATGAGTTAGGGCATCCACCACAATGTTGATTAAGGCATCTCCCTGTTGAGCCATGGGTAGATGAAAGGGAGGGGGCACTTCCCCAAACACTTGAGTATACAGTCGAGCATCTGGTTCTAAGCGAATTGAGCCATGCTGCAAAATCACATTACCACGGCGCAATTGAGCACTACCAATCAGTTTAGAACCATCTGCTAACACTAAATCGGCACCAGTAGCAGTCCCGAAACAGTTGGGATTGTTAATATACCCCCGTCCAGCTGAACCATAGTGCAACTCTACACCAAGGGAGCGCCACCCCTGAATCAAAAACTCACAAATTTGGTGATAGGCATCAAGACGTTTACCAGTCAATCCGGAATTAACCACCATATAGGTCAAATCTCCCTGATGTAGCACAGCTCTACCACCACTGGGACGCCTTACCAGCTCTACTGGTTGTGATGCCCAAGTGAGTTGTTCCCAGAACTCAGGCCAACGGCGTTGATGGTAGCCAAGAGAGATGGTTGGTGATGCCCAGGTATAAAATCGCAATACTGGGGAATGTTTTCCCCGTTGGTGCTGGGCTAGTAGCCACTGGTCAATGGCCATCTGAAGCCGCCCTGATGCCTGTAGTAAGGGAATTAAACGCCAGGATGAACTCTGAAGTGGTAAGTCTGAACTATCAGAAGTCTCAAGTGGTAAGTCTGAAGTATGAAACAATGCCATTGTTGGCTGATTTGTTCGCTAATTGATTAACTGGTATGTTTTAAGCTTTATTCCTTCACCTGTGTGGTAATATCAACTTGAATCAGAAGATTCTAGGCGGCACCAAACTGAGCTTGTAATAAGTCATCATTGTCATCGGCAATAGTGGCTACCACGGTAATGGCGCGAGAAATTTCTCCTGGGGACAATTCAGCAACAGTTCGCGTGGATAACACGACAACTTGATCCTCAACAATAGCAAAGCGGGATTCAAAGGTGTCATACCAGTTCATTTCCAGGAGCTTGCGCATCAATGTTGCCTCGTCTTTGGCAGGTAGATGCATCACAGAAGACCAAGCTGTAAAGGTGTCATCATCTGTGGAACCAGTGAGCTGGACGAATACTTCCACGCTACCGTACTGAAACTTCCACAAGTAGCCTTCTTCACTGTGGCTTACCATAGCGCTATTGTTTTGTTCCAGGCTGGAGATGACCGTTTCAATGTTTTCGACATAGTTAACGGCAGTCATAGTCTGGTTGAACTCACTGGCAACGATTTCTGCCATTGACAAGTCTTGACTAGATAGAGTGTCAGGATTCGGCTGTGGGTTTGTCATAATCAATTTCTCTGTGCTGGTCTTGGGGTTTGCCTAAGACCCAGTATCACCTGTAGCTATGCTTGTTGACACGTTGATTAATTTTCTTAAATCAAGGGTCGAGACATGGAATTAGGTGAGAGAGGCAAAAAGGAAAGGGTCAAGGGTAAAAGATGATTTTTCTTTAACCTTTTTCCTTGAACCCTTTTCTTATATTTTACCTTTGAGAGATCGAAACACTAACAAAGGCACTTGCTCAGCTTCTGATTACTTGACCAATTTTCTAGGAGACTGCTTTTTGCTGATTTTTAGATACCTGATTGAGACCCTTTAAAAACATTGGCACAAATTTTTCTATAAACCCTTGTGGATCTTGCTGCCAAGCCTTTTGTGCTACCTGAATCCTGGTCATTTGCAGTTCAGGGGCTAGCAAGGTTTGGGGTAAGCGCTCGATCAGGTACTGAGGACGTTCCCACACTGGCAAGGTATGGGCAACCTCTAGCAAGTTATTGAGTCGGCGCAGTTCCGCACCTGCCATCAGATCTATACCAGATTCATAAGCCGCCTGTTCAATGGCTACATACTGGCGCTTTGCCTGTTCTACCTTCTGTCGATGTTCTGGGCTTTTCTTGGCAATTTGTGCCAACCACCGATTCCCCCAACGGACATGACCAACTTCCTCTGGGAAAATCCGTTCAATGGTTTTGATAATCTTAATATTTTCTTCAGTTTTCGGTGCCTCTTTCAATGCTTTGATGTGAGCTGAGAAGTACTCACATCCCCGTTTTTCGGTGACATTAATCGCTGCCAAACCACCGATTAGTCCATCATCAAGCTTTCCTTGTTGTTTATAGCTTTCCTGGTCGATGAGTCGATCAAATTCGTTGATGTAGGACACTCCAGGGGGCTTACCAATATCTGCCCCCAGTTCCATGAGTAGGTCAGTCAGCCACATGGCATGACGAGCTTCGTCAGCAATGTGATGAGATAAATCCCGCACCAGTTCTTTTGGCTGACCATCCAACTTTTCTACCAAATCCGTGAGATCTAGGCAACTGTGTTGTTCGTTGTAGCGATAGCGGTTGAGCATGACCAGGTGAAGTTTGCGATCGCGTACCACATGTGGCAAGATTTCACGGGCACCCATGCCATTGTTTGATTTGTGAGGATATGCAACTGTCATAGATTTTATTAGCTATACTCGCACCAAACCGACGTCTGACCCGATAGGGGAACGGTCGTTGAATTGGCAACAGGAATTATTTCTGAGTTTCACCGAACATACCCCCAGTCTACTGTAGTCTGTAATAATAAGAAGTTACTCGACCTTACCAGTAGCCAAAAGTTTGATTCAGTAATAACATCAATCTCAAACAATCTAAAAACAGTGGGATCATACCTATTCCTAAATTGTGAGCGATCTGAAATACTAATTAATCAAGAGTCAGACATAAATAAAGAAGCCACCCTTAAGGATGGCTAATGGTCTTAGTTCACCATAGACAAAGTACTAGACATCGTAGTAGAGTGCGAACTCGTAGGGATGAGGCCGCAACCGCATGGGATTGACTTCGTTGTCTATTTTGAATTCAATCCAGTTGGTAATAAAGTCTTCGGTGAATACTCCTGATTCAGTCAAGAAGGCATGATCCTTTTCTAAGGCTGCCAGAGCGTCTTCTAGAGAACCGGGGGTTGATGGAATTTTGCTCAATTCCTCTGGAGAGAGGTCGTAAATATCCACATCTAGAGAGTCACCTGGTTCAATCTCGTTCTTGATGCCATCAATACCAGCACAGAGCATAGCGGCGAAGGCGAGATAGGGGTTACAGGTGGCATCAGGGCAACGGAACTCTAACCGCTTCGCCTTGGGATTGGGGCCAGATAGAGGAATGCGGATGGAAGCTGAACGGTTACCTTGGGAGTAAGCTAAGTTCACGGGCGCTTCAAACCCAGGTACTAGTCGCTTGTAGGAGTTAGTGCTGGGGTTGGTAAATGCTAACAGAGCTGGTGCGTGCTTTAGTAAACCACCGATGTAATTGAGCGCCATTTTACTTAGGTTGGCGTAACCATCACCCCAAAACAAGGGTTCTCCATCCTTCCAGATCGATTGGTGGGTATGCATCCCCGAACCATTGTCGTTAAAGATTGGTTTGGGCATGAAGGTGACAGTTCTGCCATACTTTTTGGCAACATTTTTGATGACATACTTATAAGTCATCAGATCGTCAGCAGCCTTAATTAGGGTGCCAAAGCGAAAACCCAACTCGTTCTGTCCACCTGTAGCGACCTCGTGGTGGTGCTTTTCAATGGGTACACCGCACTCTGCCATGGTTAGCAGCATTTCGGTACGCATGTCTTGCAGGGTGTCTGTGGGAGAGACAGGGAAATAACCTTCTTTATAGCGAGGCTTATATCCGAGGTTACCACCTGCTTCTTCTCGACCAGAATTCCAACGACCCTCAACGCTATCTACATAGTAGTAGCACTGGCTCTCGGTTTGGTCAAAGCGAACATCATCAAACACAAAGAATTCAGCTTCTGGACCAAAGAAGGCGGTATCCCCAATGCCAGTGCTGATCAGATAGTCAAGGGCTTTCTGAGCAATGCTGCGAGGATCGCGGCTGTACCATTCCCCAGTGCGCGGTTCCTTAATGCTGCAAATCATGCTCAGGGTTTTTTCTTTCATGAATGGGTCGATCCAAGCTGTTTTGGGATCAGGAACCATTGCCATGTCAGATTCGTTGATTGCTTTCCAACCCCGAATGCTTGAACCATCGAAGGGAACTCCATCCTCAAAGGAACTCTCTTCTATTTGGTCTTGGTAGAATGAGCAGTGCTGCCAGATCCCTGGCATATCAATGAATTTAAGGTCGATGATTTTTATGTCTTCGTCTTGAATCATTTTCAAGACTTCTTGTGGGGTTTCAGGCATGAATTACTCCTTTGATCAGCTTTACGTTTGTTTACAAAGAAACAACCTTATAAAATTACTTGAGTCAGTGACTCTACCAAAATTGGCGACACTGAAGCTTTCCCAAACCGAGGACTGACTGGGTAAGCATCCGAGTCAGTTATTCGCGGGGAGATACTTTTTTTTGAGTGGTGCAAGGAGCACTATTTCCTTAAAAGCATCTTGATTGGCTTTTCCCTTGAACAGTGAAAAGTTGTAGTTCCCTGATTCCTGACTGATCCTAGGGATAGAAAGTAGGAGATTATGTATCTAACAATACAGAATGTCCTAAGATGATCGGATCTCATATGAATAAAAAATTAAATTTTCCAGTTCTAGACTCAGTCAGGTTGGCAAAAAGGCTCGCACAAAGGCTCAAGAGAAGGTCTTTGTCTGCTCAGCAAGGGAGCCCATGGCAAAACTAGGCTCTGGTTAGTGGCAGGTTTTGCCTAAATCCCTCTATATCGCCTCTATATAAGCAATGGGGTTAGTGGGAGCATTGGGTCGGTCGGTTCTAGTTTCCCTGTTTCCCCCCTCTGGGAGTATCTTGCGCAATTAATCGGTCCTATCGATGGTGGACAACGCCCAATTCTAAAGAAGCATTAAGGATGAAAGCAACAAGCAACAGGGTACAATCTAGTGATGAAAGATATGTATACGCTTAGCTCCAGCCAATTATAGCGTCTGGAATTGAGCACACATTCAACTTGCTGTTTAACTCCTGTGGAGTGCATAGTGTAGCGCTCTGTACCTGTTGAGTTCTCGCCCTAAATCATGGGAAGACACCAATAGTAAATCAAAATTATCAAGATTGTTGTTGGGAGAATAATTTAATGAGGGATTTAGTCACAAACTTGATTAGGAATTATGATAGCTCAGGTCGCTACCTAGATCGGGATGCCATCGATTCACTTAAGTCTTACTTTGAAACTGGCACCGCTCGGGTGGCTGTAGCTACTTTAATCAATGG
>NZ_JAAHHU010000248.1:0-6966 GCF_010672095.1 Moorena sp. SIO3I6
CGAAAAACTTATCGCTAATTGGACAGTCTATTTAATTCCGTAAAATTGCCCTAGTCGAATGGCTGGTGCTTCACCTGTAGTGATGTCTAAAGATAACTTTTCTCCGCTTGATTTTGTTTATAAGATCCTGAAATCACCTGTGTTTGGTATGTCCCAAAGAGAAGCGCTTGATTGGATGCAGCAGTGTTTCTGTCAAGAACACGAGGGATTTCATGTGGCTCTTAAAAACTACCAAAATCTCTTATCAAATAGTCGGCGTTTTTGTGAAGAGATTGATTACCTTTGGCCTGTCAACCGCGAAATGGGATTGATGGCAGCTGCTGGCTCAATTGACAAAGCCCTGCAAGCTAATCGTCAAACCTTGGATCAGTTTTCTAGATTGGTGACTAATTCGGTGGAGTAAGAGACATGGGAAACATACTATAGCGTTTCTAGGACTCATGAGGTACAGTCTTCTTTGACGTTGATTCCCTGTTAGGTGCGCTTGACCTATTAAGAATTAAATTCGCCACGGGTCGCACCTCTTAATGCAGCGCATCGCTATTCCCTCTTATCTCTTCCCTGTTCCCTGTTCCCTGTTCCCTGTTCCCTAAAATCTAGAAATTGTGTACCTCAAAAGTCGTAGAATTGCTATATAATTATCCTAGATACCAACAACCAAACCATAATCATCTGATCTTAGTGCAGGATATTCCATCCTTGCTGAGTGGGCAGGGAGGAATGCCCGGAGCACTTTGATTGGGTAAGCAAAAAAACTTTTAATCTTTGTATTGACTAGTAGTTTTAAACCGCGTAATTAAAGTATTTTAAAACACTGAGTAAGTAGTGATGATTTCAGACTCAACACCTATAGCAATTGTTGGCATTGGTTGTCGTTTTCCTCAGGCTGAAACACCACAAGAGTTTTGGCAACTTCTGCATGATGGGATAGATGGGATCACTCAGATACCTAAAGACCGATGGGATATTGATTCGTTTTATGAACCCGAACCGGCTACCCCAGGAAAAATGAATACCCGCTGTGCTGGTTTATTAGAACAAGTAGATGGATTTGAACCCAGCTTTTTTCGTGTTTCCTCCCGCGAAGCTAAGCAGATGGATCCCCAGCAAAGACTGATCTTGGAAGTGGCTTGGGAAGCCTTGGAAAATGCTGGAATAGCACCAGAACGATTAGCTGGTAGTCATACCGGGGTCTTTGTTGGTGTTAGCAACTCTGATTACTCTGTGCTTATGCCCAGAGATATTTCAGGCTTAGATGCATACAGTGGAACTGGAACAAACCCATCAATTATTCCTTGTCGCTTATCTTATGTGCTGAATCTGCGCGGACCAAGTCTGGCTGTGGATACCGCTTGCTCCTCATCTTTAGTAGCACTTCACTATGGCTGCCAAAGTTTGAAAACAGGGGAATCTGATCTGTGCCTGGTTGGAGGGGTGAACCTAATTCTTATGCCAGAGCCGACAATTATTTGCTCCCAGGCTAAGATGATGTCAGCAGATGGGCGTTGCAAAACGTTTGATCAAGCTGCGGATGGTTATGTTAGGGGAGAAGGATGTGGCGTTGTTGTCCTGAAGCGGCTGGCAGATGCAATCCGGGATGGGGATAATATTCGGGCAATTATTAGAGGTTCAGCGGTTAACCAAGATGGTCACAGTAATGGACTAACAGCTCCCAATGGTCCTTCTCAACAAGCAGTGATCCGGCAAGCCTTAGCCAATGCTGGGGTTAAACCAGCACAGATTAGTTATGTAGAAACCCACGGTACGGGAACCCCTTTGGGAGACCCCATTGAGGTAAATTCTCTCAAAGCAGTGCTGATGGAAGATAGGCAGCCCAATCAACCTTGTTGGATTGGTTCAGTCAAGACTAATATTGGTCATTTAGAATCTGCTGCGGGCATTGCGGGGTTAATTAAGGCGGTGTTGTCCCTACAACATGGTGAAATTCCACCCCATCTCCATTTGAACCAGTTAAACCGTTATATTAAAATTGCAAATACTCCTATTCAAATTCCTACTGAGCTTCAGCCTTGGTCAGTCCAAGAAGCACCCAGATTGGCAGGGGTTAGTTCCTTTGGTTTTGGTGGGACCAATGCCCATGTGGTGTTGGAAGAAGCGCCTTTAGAAATTAAAAAGTCAAAAGTCAAAAGTCAAAATTTACTAGAGCGTTCTTGTCATTTATTAACCCTATCAGCAAAAACAGAAGCAGCTCTCCAAGATTTAGTCCAGGGTTATCAAGATCACCTAAAGGCTAATCCCAACCTAGCAATGGCAGATATTTGCTTTACGGCAAATACAGGGCGATCGCATTTCGATTACCGCCTTGCTGTTGTGGTTGACTCAAGGGAGCAGTTGGTTGAGCAACTCAGTGGTTGGGCAGCCCATAAAGACACCACTGGATTGATCAGTGCTCAGGTGGAAAGCAAAAAGCCGCCCAAGATAGCCTTTTTGTTCACTGGTCAAGGCTCCCAATATCTCAACATGGGACGCCAACTCTACGACAGCCAACCCATATTCCGCCAAACTATCGAGCAGTGCAATGAAATTCTGCGCCCGGATCTGGAGCATTCCCTAATAGAGGTACTGTATCCTACTCAAGTAGAAGAGCAGTTTTCATCTGTTTTAGATCAAACCGCCTATACCCAACCGGCCCTATTTGCCTTTGAATATGCCCTCTATCAACTTTGGAAATCCTGGGGTATTAAACCAAATGCCGTCATGGGGCATAGTGTTGGCGAGTATGTTGCTGCTTGTGTAGCTGGGGTTTTTAGCTTAGAAGATGGTCTCAAACTAATCGCCCATCGCGGAAAATTAATGCAGCAGTTGCCGTCTGGCGGTGAGATGGTTTCACTTTTGGCCTCACAGGAGCAGGTTAAAGACGCGATCGCACCATTACATGATCGAGTAGCGATTGCAGCCATCAATGGACCAGAAAGTATAGTGATTTCCGGAGCCAGTGAAGATCTTGGTACTATTTGTGACAAATTAGAAACTGAGGGAATCAAGACCAAAAGGCTACAGGTATCTCACGCTTTCCATTCTCCTCTGATGGAACCAATGTTGGCAGAGTTTGAAGCAGTAGCCAATCAAATCACCTACCATCAACCAAAAATACCAGTAATATCCAATGTCACAGGAGTAACAGCCGACAAGAGCATTGCCACAGCCAACTATTGGGTAAATCATGTGTTAGAACCAGTCAAGTTTGCCCAAAGTATGGAGACCTTGCACCAAAAAGGGTATGAAATCTTCCTGGAAATCGGACCGAAACCAATTTTATTAGGGATGGGGCGGCAGTGTCTCCCAGAAGAGTTTGGTGTGTGGTTACCATCGTTGCGGGAGGGAGTAGATGAATGGCAACAGCTCCTCTCCAGTTTAGGACAGTTATATGTACAGGGAGTCAAAGTAGACTGGGTAGCCTTTGATAGAGATTATACTCGTAACAAAGTAGCCTTACCGACATATCCCTTCCAAAGACAAAGGTACTGGGTAGAACAACTTCCAACCAAGCAACCAGCATCTTCTTCAGAAGTATTAACTCTATTGCAACAAGGGAACACCCAAGCCCTGCTGCAACAACTAGAGGCTAGCCCAACAGTTTGGGAAGCGAACACCCCAGAACAGGCAATAGAATCCTTAATCAAACTACATCAGCGACAAGTAGCTCAAGCATCTGTATCAGAGCTGCTGTTTCAAATTGAATGGCAAGTTCAACCCCCACTATCCCAAGACAGCCTACAACCAGGACAATGGTGGTTGCTTGCTGAGAACAAGGGTTTAGCCTCAGAATTAGCTGAGTATTTCACACAACAGGGCCATCAATGCCATTGGCTTGAGTCAGATCCCAGTCAATTGAGCAAGGAAAGGTTAGAAACAGTTCTGAGTCAACTGACTGAGAACCAGACTCTACCGCTTCATGGAATCATCTATTTGTGGAACTTGAACAAGCCTAGTGATGAATTGCCAGAAGATGGGGATTGGCAGACGAACTGGCAACAAAGTATCAAGCCCTTACTACAGCTGGTACAAGTAATCAGCCAACTACCGGGATTTCAGTCCAAACTGTGGGTAGTAACTCGCCAAGCCCAAGCCGTGGACTCTAACCCTGTGGCGATCAGCCAGACACCTCTGTGGGGTCTGGGGCGAGTCATTGCCCAGGAACAGCCCCAACTGTGGGGGGGATTAATCGACCTCGAAGAAAACCAGGAGCTGACGGTAGCCGCCCAACAGGTGTACACAGAAGTGGCAACCCAACCAGGAGGGCTCCAGGTGGCATATCGAATGGGAAAACGCTATTTGCCTCAGTTAGTGCGCTACCAAAAAATCCCACCATCACTCAAGCTGAACTCACAAAGCAGCTATGTGCTCAGTGGGGGATTAGGAGCCCTAGGATTGCAAGTAGCCCAACGGTGGGTGGAACAGGGAGCCCGCCACTTGGTATTGGTAGGAAGGCGGGGAATCACCAATGAAATCCAACAGCAGAAAATAGCAGAGCTGGAGGCAGCAGGAGCCAAGATTCAGGTAGCAAGTATAGATGTCAGTAACTGGACACAGCTCAGACAAGCATGGACAGAATGGCAAAGCACAATGCCCCCTGTACGAGGGGTACTCCACGCTGCCGGGGTACGGGATGATGGTCTGCTAGAGAACCAAAGTTGGGAGCGTTTGGTCAAAGTGATGAGTCCCAAAGTGGAGGGAGGTTGGAACCTACATCGACTGACTCAGGATGAGAATCTCGACTTTTTCATCTGCTTTTCCTCAGCCGCTAGTCTGTTAGGTAGTGCTGCTCAGAGTAGCTATGCTGCTGCCAATGCATTTCTAGATGGTTTGTGTGCTTATCGTCGTAGTCTAGGTTGGCCAGGGTTGAGCTTCAACTGGGGACCATGGTCAGAAGTGGGTATGGCAGCACAGATGTCCCCAGCCCAAAAAGAGCGATGGGCAATGATGGGAGTGAAACTGATTCAACCCGAACAGGGATTGCAAGTACTAGAACAGCAGTTGGGAGCAGGGGGACAGCTAGGAGTGCTAGCTTTTGACTGGGAGTTGTTGAGTCAAAAGTTAAGTCCCACACAGCTGAATTTCTTCGCTCAGGTGCTACCATCAGAAGTGAAAGACCTGGTGCAATCAACAACTCAGAGGAGCTCTCAGTTACAGCAACAATTGTTGTTAGTCAGTGAGGCTCAAAGAAAACGGCTGCTGCGACAAACACTGCAAGAGGAAGTCGCTTGTGTATTAGGCTTACCACCGACAGACAAACCCGACCCAGAAGTAGGATTTTTCGAGCTGGGGATGGATTCATTGATGGCAGTAGAGTTAAGAAATCGACTTGGCCAGTTATTACCAGTAAATCTACCATCAACCTTAACCTTTGATTTTCCCAACATCGAAAGACTAAGCAACTATATCATCTCAGAAGTATGGCAGCTAAGTTCAGGGGATGCAGCTGATACTCAGTTGCCCCAGAAAAGAAGCGAGTGGAATGAACCCATAGCCATAATTGGCATGAGTTGTCGGTTTCCCGGGGGAGCATCAGACCCAGAAAAGTTCTGGCAGTTGCTGCAAGGAGGAACCAGTGCCCGAGAAGAAATTCCAGCACAGAGGTGGCAGATTGAAGCCTACTACGACCCAGACCCAGATGCTCCAGGAAAGATGCTGACTCGTTACGGTCACTTTATCGAGGATGTAGAGCAATTTGACCCCAGCTTTTTTGGGATTTCCCCTCGTGAAGCAGCGGCAATGGATCCCCAACACCGCCTACTGTTAGAAGTGAGTTGGGAAGCGCTAGAGCAAGCAGGGCAGGTGTTAGAGCGCCGGGATGAAGCATCTGTGGGTGTGTTTGTGGGCAATGATGGTCATGACTACGAACAGTTGCTCCAGCAGCACTTGCAGCAGTCCCCAGAGAGTCCCTTAGCCAACTATGTGGGCACAGGAACCCACATCTCCAGTGCCGCAGGTCGTTTGGCTTACAGTTTTGGGTTCACTGGACCAACAGTAACGATTGACACTGCCTGCTCCTCATCTCTAGTGGCAATTCATCAAGCCAGCAACAGTTTGCGACTGGGAGAATGTCAGATGGCTCTGGCGGGAGGAGTGAAACTGCATCTGACCCCAGACTCTTATATTGGGACTTCCAGAGCCAGAATGATTTCCGCCGATGGGCAATGTAAGACCTTTGATATCTCAGCAGATGGCTATGGACGGGGAGAGGGCTGTGGTATCGTACTGCTCAAACGTTTGAGTGATGCCCAGGCAGATGGAGACCGGATATTAGCACTGATTCGGGGTAGTGCAGTAAATCAGGATGGACCGAGCAGTGGGTTAACGGTACCCAATGGACTCTCGCAACAACGACTGATGAAGCAAGCCCTAGCTCAAGCACAGGTCAAGCCTAGTGAGATTAGTTATTTGGAGGCTCATGGTACAGGAACATCCTTGGGAGACCCGATAGAGGTAAATGCAGCCATGGCGGTGTTGGGAGAGGAACGTACTCCAGAGTACCCCCTATGGATGGCTTCGGTGAAGACGAACATTGGTCATTTGGAGGCAGCGGCGGGAGTCTCGGCACTAATCAAGGTGGTGTTATCCCTACAACATCGACTTCTGCCAGCTCATCTACACTTGCAGCAGCCCAATCCTAAGATTGACTGGCAGCCTTGGCTACAGATACCACAGGAACTGAAACCATGGGAGGTATCTGGTCGTCGATTGGCTGGAGTAAGTTCCTTTGGATTTACAGGGACGAACGCTCATGTGGTGCTCGAGGAAGCGCCATCTCTACCTGAAAACCCTCAAATAGAGTGGGAAAGACCATTACATGTATTGGGGCTATCTGCCAAGAATGAAGAAGCATTGTACCAGCTAACCCAGAGCTACATTCAACATCTAGAGAGCCATCCGGAGCAAGCCTTAGCGGATATTTGCTTCTCAGCTAACACGGGAAGGTTGTCATACAATCACCGATTGAGT
>NZ_JAAHHU010000249.1:0-6964 GCF_010672095.1 Moorena sp. SIO3I6
ACTCTTCCGAAGCGGTTGGGGAAAGAATCCATAAACGAGGCAGTTCTGTCACCCTAACTTGGGCATTAGTGCGCTTAGCCTG
Source organism: Moorena sp. SIO3I6 (assembly GCF_010672095.1). Lineage (NCBI taxonomy): Bacteria > Bacillati > Cyanobacteriota > Cyanophyceae > Coleofasciculales > Coleofasciculaceae > Moorena > Moorena sp. SIO3I6. The sequence continues at coordinate 83 of NZ_JAAHHU010000249.1, forward strand.
ACGGAAAACTTGACCATGAACCTGAATCAGTTTACCGATACAACTTAGCACCTCAAATTTAGTAACTGGGTTGCGGAACGGTTCAAAAATAGCAGGAGTTGTGGCCAGTTGTCCGAGTAATCCCAGGCTTTGTCCATTGGTGGTTAGTGGCTGAGATGGCAAAAAGTAAACATCAATTTCTTGAACTTCCCCAGGCACTTTCCAGCTTGTTTCTACTTTCCCCAGGGGGTCGAGGAGTTCTTTCAGACATTGTTTGGCAAATTGGTCATGGACGTTTCTGGTCATGGAACAGCCTAAAAACTATAGGAAAGGGAGTAGGGAGTAGGGAGTAGGGAATAGGGAGTCGGGAGTCGGGAGTCGGGAGTAGGATAAAATTATCTATAACTCATAATTATTATAACCGATAATTAGTCATTTTTTTTTAATAAAAAACTTAATCAAAAAAACGGTGGTCAGTTTTTAAAAACTGACCATAAAAATCAAGGCTTATTTAGCATCACCCCAAAAAGTTATCGGATTTATTTCCTACTCTTCCTTCCTGTTCCCTGCTCCCTGTTCCCTATGACCTACTATTTATAAGTATTCAACCGAAAATGAGATAAAATAGAGTGGGTGCAGAATGCCAGCTCGGATGAACCGTTCCATGTTCCAACCGCAGCTTGGTACAGAATAGGGAAAAAACTCTACCAATATAAAAGTAAGATGACCGATTTACAAACGTTTTACCGAGCGACCAACCCCAGTAAAACCTTAGCGGTGGACAATGAGGAGGATCGCAAGTATTACATTGATTTATCTTCAGTACGCGGCGGTCAGATTATTGAAAAACTTAGAAAAAAGATTGCTATCTTTTCACCTAATCAACCTACCTGTGAACTGTTTACTGGGCATATTGGCTGCGGCAAGTCTACGGAGTTGCTCAGGTTAAAGGTGGATTTAGAACTGTCAGGATTTCATGTGGTTTACTTCGAGTCTGATCAAGACTTGGAAATGAGTGATGTTGATATCAGCGATATTTTACTGGCGATCGCTCGTCGAGTCAGTGAAAGTCTGGAAAGTGCTGGCATTAGCCTTCAACCAGGGTACTTCCAGAGGTTATTTGGTGAAGTCAAAGATATCTTAAAAACACCGATGGAGCTATCGGAGGTAGAATTCTCTGTAGGGATTGCCACCATTACCAGTCAAGCGAAAGCTAGCCCTAAGCAGCGGGATAAGTTGAGAGGATATCTAGAGCCTCGAACCAATGGACTTATTGAAGCCATTAATCAAGAGGTGCTGGAGCCTGCTATCAAGAAATTGAAACAGACCGGGAAAAAGGGACTAGTAGTTATTGTTGATAACCTTGACCGGGTGGATTCTATTCAAAAGCCCTTTGGTCGTCTTCAGCCAGAATATTTGTTTGCGGATCGAGGATCACAGTTGGGGGGACTGCACTGTCACGTGGTTTACACTATTCCACTGTCACTGCGGTTTTCCAATGACTTTGGGATGGTGACTGAACGGTTTATGACCGACCCCAAAGTCCTGCCAATGGTACCTGTGCATTTACGGGACGGTAGTAAACATGAACAAGGAATGGCACTGCTGCGACAGATGGTGCTGGCAAGAGCATTCCCAGATTTACAGCCAAACCAGCGTCTGACTAAAATTACAGCAATTTTTGACAGTGCTGAAACCTTAGACCGTTTATGTAGTGCTAGTGGCGGTCATGTGCGGAATTTGCTTCGGTTTCTCAATGATTGGATCATGGAGGAAGGAAAACTACCCCTTTCCCGTAATGGTCTAGAACGTATGATTAAGGCTCAGCATCATAAACTTGTGTTAGCGATCACTGATGATGAATGGGATTTACTGCGTAAAGTAGCTAAGGATAAGAAAGTGACTGGAGATGATGGATATCAAATCTTAATCCGCAGTCGCTTTGTTTATGAGTATTATGATCAAGAAGAACCTTGGTTTGATGTTAATCCGATTTTGGCAGAAGCTAAGGAACTACAGCTATGAGTGCCTCCGATAAAACCAAAGATGTTGCTGCCTACAACGAGCGTGCGTTGCAAAGATTGGCTTGGGCAATTGAAGCTTCTCAGGGGCAATTTTCACTGATTTTTGCACACTGTAACTATACCTATGTACAGCAGCAAATGACTGAGCGGCTGCTAGAAACTTGTCCTGTTCAAATCCGCGAGGTTGTGCTGAAAAAGTCTGATAGCAAACTTTATCGCAAGATTCGGCAGGATTTAGGAGATCAGCACCCAGGGGCTGTGATGGTCTTTGGCTTAGAGGCTGTTGATGATATTGATAGCTTGCTGGCTGCTACTAACCAAGTGCGGGAAGAGTTTCGGAAAAATTTCCATTTCCCCCTAGTGCTGTGGATTAATGATCAGGTTCAAACCAAATTGGTTCGGGTTGCTCCTGATTTCGAGAGTTGGGGCACAACTAGGGAGTTTCAAACCCCTCCTGATTCCTTATCTTATGAATTAATCTATACTCTCTCTCAAAAAGCTAAGGAGATCTTGGCTACCTTTCCAGACTCTGATCCTGACAAATTTTTGTATGATCTGAATCGGGGGATAGATGATCTATCAGAATTTGAGTCAGCTTGGCAAGATTTACACCATCATAACCAGGATATAGAGCCAGAGTTAGAAGCTAGTTTTTACTTGATGGTAGGTCGCAATTACTATGCTAAACAACAGTTTAAAGAATCCTTAATTTACTTTCATAAAAGCTTAGAGATATGGCAAAGACTAACCCGCATCGATTGGCAAGGGATGGTTTTATTTCATATCGGTTTATGTCCTTATGATGGAACAACTGCAGGAAAAAATTTAGTTGAACAATGTATTGATAGTTTAGCTCAGATATCTGATCAGGATTTAGCTAACCGATTGATTACTCAATTTGCCAGAGTCTTGCAACGCTTACAACGATGGGAAGACTTGGAAACCTTAGCCCAAAGGTCTCTAAGACTCCATAGAGCCAAGGGTAATTCAATTGAGTTAGCTAAAGATTATGGTTTTCTGGCGGAGGTAGCTTTAGCCAAATCAGCTTGGACTGAAGCTAAGGGATTAGCAGAGCAAGCACTCTCCATCCTGCCAACTAGTTTGTCAGCTGAATCAACAGTCACTTCATCGGAACATAAAGCCAAATTAGATGGGATGTCATCTGTTGATAAAGCTTGGTATTTATTATTATTAGCAATAGCAGAAAATGGTCTTGGTAACTATCAAGAGAGTATCAAGTATCTCCAGAGATCTAAAGCAGAAACTCAAGCCCATTATGCTCCAGAGCTTTATATTATGATTTTGGCAAGCTTGCGAGAAGCATACTTTAAACAGGGTGACTATTTAACTGCTTTTAGAGTTAAACAAAAACGAATATCCATTGAGCAACAGTTTGGCTTGCGAGCCTTTATAGGTACAGGGAGATTAGAGCCAAAACGAAGGAGAGCAAATTCTCAACTTCCAGCCTTTGAGCAGACTGAAATGGTTGCAGACGAAATCATCGCTTCTGGCAGACAACGCGATATCAATAATTTGCTTGAAAAAATTGGCAAACCTAATCATAAATTAACCGTCCTTTATGGTCCATCTGGGGTAGGAAAAAGTTCTTTAATCTATGCAGGATTAGTTCCAGTTCTCAAGCAGCGAGCTATTGGTCAGCGAGATGTATTGCCAATTGTCATGGGAGTCTATACTGACTGGGTCAGAGAGTTGGGCAAATTATTGGCAGAGGCTCTACATACAAGAGGCTTTAGTGCATCTATTAATTCCGAATCAGTCAACAGTATTTTGGAAGAGTTACAAGAAAATTATAACATAAATTTGTTAACAGTTTTAATTTTTGATCAGGTTGAAGAGTTCTTTTTACGCTTTTCAAATCGAATTGAAAGACAGACTTTTGCAAATTTCATAAAAACATGTATAGATCAAATACCTTATCTTCATATAGTCTTCTCGCAAAGAGAAGATTCTTGGCACTTTTTGTTACTCTTAGAGAGGCTAACTAAAATAGAAGCGATTGACGATCGAAATAATCGTTACTATTTAGGTAATTTTCATCCTCAAGAAGCTCGTATTATTTTTGAAAAGTTATCTAAAAATAATCAGTATTATTTAGATAAAGATTTAATTAATGAGTTAGTCAAAGATTTAGCAGGAGAGCTAGGGGAAGTTCGTCCCATTGAGTTGCAGATTGTAGGATCACAATTGCAAGAAGATAAAATAACTAAACTGGTTGAATATCAAAAAATCGGTTATAAAGAAAAGCTATTGGAAGAATTTTTAAATGGAGTTATTAAAGACTGTGGTAAAGAAAATGAACGTAATGCAGAACTATTTTTATACTGTCTAACAGATGAAAATAACAATCGAATACTCAAGACTAAAGCAGAATTATACTCCAATATATTGGAAGGGATAAATGAGACAGAAAACCTAGATTTAATATTAAATATTTTAGTTAAATCGGGATTAGTTTTACGTGTGCCAGAACATCCGAGTAATCGCTATCAATTGGAACATGACTATCTCGTTACTTTTATTCGCAGACGACAACAAATTGCTGAATCTGCTGAATTACGTACTGAGTTGGAACAGGAGAGAGAACAGCGAAAACTTATCGAATTCAAGCGGAATCAGATATATAGAAGGGCACTCGTTGGCTTAACTACAGCAATAATTTCTCTATCAGTCTTAGCCTCCTTGACATTGAGAATAGCCAAAAAGAATCAAATTATTACCCTTACTAAATCCTCAGAAGTTCTTTATAGTGTAAATAGGGAGTCACTTGATCCTCTAATAGCAGCTTTAAGAGCAGGAAAACAACTTAAATCAGCAATTGGAGTAGGAACCGATACCCGCACTCAGACTTTAGCTGCATTACAGCAAGCCCTTTATGGAGTCAGAGAGCGCAATCGTTTAGAAGGTTATGACAGTTGGGTTAATAGCCTCACTTTTAGTTCTGATGGTGAAATCCTTGCCACTGGCAGTGCTGATGGCACCGTCAAACTCTGGAATAGAGATGGTAAACTACTAAATACCCTCCAGGGACATACAGATATAGTCAATAGCGTAAGTTTTAGTCCTGATGGTAGAATCCTTGCCACTGGCAGTGCTGATGGCACAGTTAAACTCTGGCATAGAGACGGTAAATTACTCAAAACCTTCGAGGGAGATGAAGCTGGGGTTACAAGTATCGGTTTCAGCCCTGACGGTGAGCTTATTGTCATTAGTAGTAGTGACGGAATAGTAAGATTGTGGGACAAACAAGGCAACCCAATTGGGCAACCCTTTCCAATACAGAACACTGATATTACGAGTCTCAGTTTCAGTCCTGATGGTAAGGTGATTGCCAGTGGTAGTCGCAACGGAATAGTAAGATTGTGGAACAGAAAAGGCAACCCAATTGGGCAACCTTTTCCAGCACAGAAAGCTGGAGTCACAAGTATCAGTTTTAGCCCTGATGGTCAGACCCTTGCCACTGCTAGTCTGGATGGAGCTGTTAGACTTTGGAATCTTCAAGGAAAGAAAATTCTTACTCTCCAGAGTTCTGGTGCCACAATCAGCACCGTTAGCTTCAGTCCTGATGGTAAGACAATTGCCACTGGCAGTTTAGATGGAATTGTTAAGCTCTGGAGTCGGCAAGGTCAGGAACTCCAAATCTTGCGGGGTCATAAGAGAAGGATTATAAGTATGAGCTTTAGTCCCGATGGCAAAATTTTAGCCACCGGCAGTAGAGACTTTACTGTCAGACTCTGGAGCGTTGAGGGCTATGATCTCGAAACCCAAACCCTATTTGGGCATCAGGCTGCGGTTGATAGAGTCAGCTTTAGTTCCGATGGTAACTTAATTGCCAGTGCTAGCTTCGATGGAACTGTTAAAGTATGGAAACGAGACGGTGCACTAGTCAGTACCTTAAAAGGACATAAAGGTGCAGTCATAAGTGTTAGTTTCAGCCCTGATGGTCAAACCCTTGCTAGTGCTGGTTTCGGTGGAGATGTTCGACTTTGGAAATTAAGTGGTGAACCAATAGCCATTTTCAAAGGACATGAGGACTGGGTAAATAGTGTAAGTTTTAGCCCAAATGGCAAATTCCTTGCCAGTGCTAGTTTAGACGGAACGATAAGACTATGGAGTCTCGACGGTAAACTAATCACAACTATTTATGCCCATAAAGGTGATGTTTACAGCGTCAGTTTCAGCCCTGACGGAAAAACTCTTGCTACTGCTGGTAGAGATGGAACCGTAAAATTCTGGGATGTGCAGACAGGAGTGGAAATCCGCACCCTTTTAGGACATGATAACTGGGTCGATAGCGTCAGTTTCAGCCCTGACGGAAAAACTCTTGCTACTGCTGGTAAAGAGGGAACCCTAAAACTCTGGGATGTAGAGACAGGAGCACAAATCCTTACCCTTCAAGGACATAGCGGGGAAGTCAATAGCGTCAGTTTCAAACCCGACGGTATCACACTTGCCAGTGGTAGTAGTGACGGAACCGTGAAACTCTGGTCTACAGACGGTCAACTACTCCAAACCCTCCAGAATAGTGGTGCTGGGATCAATAGTGTTAGCTTCAGCCCGGATGGCAAGTACCTTGCTTCTGCTAGTGATAATAAAACTGTAATGTTATGGAATATCAATAATATCGATCTAGCTCTAAATAATCTAGATGAGCTACTGCGACGTGGTTGCGATTGGGCTGGGGATTATCTGAAGAATAACCCGAATGTAAGTAAAAGCGATCGCACTCTTTGTGAAGGCTAGCTGCTGTTGGTTATTTTCTACAAAAACATTGCAATATCTACAAAGATGAGTTAGACTTTAAGCATAGATTTAATTCCATTAAAGATACTTTGTAACTTAAATTAAAGCCGATAACCAA
>NZ_JAAHHU010000025.1:0-23940 GCF_010672095.1 Moorena sp. SIO3I6
GACGAGGGTCTTCGAGCTCTGCAAAGGCTTCTATAATTGCGATTTGAGACACAAGAGTAGATGGATTAGACTAAATTTGCGCTCAATTATACCATATCTTGTTTATATTTAGAATGAAATAGCCCTGCCCTACTCCCTACTCCCTTTCCTAAAGTGCTGATGCCAATTTTAAAATCCTCATTTTTCTGGTTTTTCTGCTTTACGGTAATTTTCCTGCTATCCCAAGATTTCTGGTCTTGGCAGCAAGACATTTCCTTCTCCTTGCTCCATCTTCCCCCCTGGGTATTCTATTTTATTGCCTTACAAATTCTCCTCGCGATCGCATTGTTACTATTTGTGCTAAATTTCTGGGAAACTTCGTCTAAGGAAGACCGTTAAGGAGATGACACTAGACTCGATTATTCCCTATGTTGTGCTGGCCGGGTATTTATTAGTAACCCTTGTGGTAGGACTAGTTGGTTATCGCCAACAACAAAACACCCCTGACGATTATTTTTTAGCTGACCGTAACATGGGAGCAATTCTCCTATTTTTCACCCTAATTGCTACCAATTTCAGCGCCTTTGCTTTTCTGGGATTTTCAGGATCAGGGTATCGCATTGGTCTGAGTTATTACGGAATGATGGGGTTTGGAACTGGCTTAATCGCACTAACCTTTTATTTTATCGGTTATCGAGTCTGGCTTTTAGGCAACAAACACGGCTTAATCACCCCTTCTGAATTGATGGAAGCTCGTTTCCGTAGCACAGGTGTATCCCCTGGGATTAGCAATACCCTCAAATTAATTTTTCTGGCGGTTATGGTAATTTTCACCATTCCCTACTTAACCCTACAACCGATTGGAGCTGGCTATATTATTGAAACCTTAACCAATGGACAAATTCCTTATTTTACAGGGGCTACCTTTTTAACAATTGTCATCGTGCTGTATGTGTTCATGGGGGGAATGAGAAGCGTTGCCCTAACCGATGTTATCCAAGGGGTTTTAATGTTTACCTTAATGTTAGCAGCAGTAGCAGCAATTGCTTCTAGTCTGGGAGGGATTGCTGAAGCTAACCGTACTGTCTACACCCTTAAACCTGAATTGTTTTCTCGACAGGGTATAGATAATTTTTTTACCTATCGTAAGTGGTTTAGCTTCATGATTCTCTGGATGCTTAGTGTTCCTATGTTTCCCCAGATGTTCATGCGATTTTATACCTCAAAAAATAGCAATTCCCTAAAAGTTTCGGTAGTGATTTATCCCCTAGTAAGCGCTATCATGTTTATTTGTCCGGTGTTGATCGGAATGTGGGGACATATTTCCTTTTCTGACCTGACAGGAAAAGCATCTGATCAAGTGTTTCCGATGATGCTAGCGGAACATACACCAATCTGGCTAGCATCTTTAGTGATGGTGGGAGCATTAGCTGCAATGATGTCAACCTTGGACTCCCAGCTTTTGGCTCTCAGTTCCATGCTAACTAGAGATATTTATTTTGCTTATTTCCGTAAAACCGCTTCCCTCAAAGAACAAACCTTTGTTGGTAGACTACTGATTGTTTTATTGGCAATTATTGGTTTAATTATCGCCAAAAATCCCCCAGATACGATTACTGCGATCGCAACCCAAGCCTTTACCGGATTAGCAGTACTGTTTCCGACGGTAATTGCAGTATTGTATAGCAGAACTATTCATCCTCTGACCTGTATTGTATCGATTCTTGTGGGTGAAGCCGCAGTGATTGGCTTTCAGTTGGGGATTATTCCCAAAAGTCTTACCTTCGGTTTTCTGCCAGTTGTCCCTATTGTTGCCCTTTCCGGATTAATTATTATTGTCGGATCAATCAAGCCGATCCGGAGACTGGTTGATAGTCGTGAGTCTTGAGTGGGTCAGTGGTCAGTGGTCAGCTATCAGCTATCAGCTATCAGCTATCAGCTATCAGCTATCAGCTATCAGCTATCAGCTATCAGCTATCAGTCATTGGCCAACGGCTGACGGCACCTCAAGTAGCGTGCGCGTAGCGCATATGCTTACGTACTGAGTCTGGAGTTGGAGAGTCTTGAGTAGACATGCTTGGCAATTTGTATTATAATGTAATACAAACACAGTATTTGAGAATGTAGAATGTAGAATTTAGAATTTAGAATTTGAAATTTTACATTCTACATTCTACATTCTGTCTTCTATAGCAATTCTCTGTCTTGATGCAGTCGCTCATGGGGGAAACCCCCAAGACCGCGCTGCATCGCTATGCCATCAGGTACAAATGGATCCCCCGTTGGTCCCCCTTATCAAGGGGGACTTTGAGCTTGATAAGCGTACCTAATAAATCCTAGAAACGCTATACATTCTACATTCTTAATTCTACATTCTTAATTCTTAATTCTTAATTCTTAATTCTACATTCTAAATTCTACATTCTGACCAACATCGACTAGCCGGAGGATAATATGTCCAAAAAACTCGACCAAATTCTTGTTGTGGATGTTGAAGCCACCTGTTGGCAAGGGAAGCCACCCCCAGGACAAGAAAACGAAATCATTGAAATTGGGATTTGTGTATTGGATGTTGTTTCTGGGAAGCCCCTGGAAAAAGACAGTATTTTGGTAAAACCAGAACGCTCAAGGGTCAGTGAATTTTGTACTAAACTAACTACATTAACCCAGGAGCAAGTTGACCAGGGAATATCGTTTGTTGAAGCGTGTTCAATTCTACAAGATAAGTATTTATCTGCTCGGCGAGTGTGGGCCAGCTATGGGGATTATGATAGAAATCAATTTCAGAAACAGTGTACATCGCGTTTTTTGAGATATCCCTTCGGTCCCAGACATATCAACATCAAGACGTTGTTTGCTATTAGTTATGCTTTGCCCCATGAAGTTGGTATGGCACAAGCTTTGGATTTACTAAATTTACCGTTGGAAGGTACTCACCACCGGGGAGGAGATGATGCTTGGAATATTGCTTGGATCTTCTCAAGGTTACTTTCGCAATTCAGAACTACACCATGATATTGACTAGACTTGTTCCAGAAGTCGGGAATCGGGAATCGGGAATCGGGAATCGGGAATCGGGAACAGGGAATCGGGAATCGGGAATCGGGAATCGGGAATCGGGAATCGGGAATAATAATTGACGAAAAGCGATGCAGCGCGGTCTTTAATAATGTTTATCACCACTATTATAAAATAATAGCGATTTGCAGATAATTTAATTATGAAAATGAAGTTAAAAAAATAAAATCGACTTATTAATTTGCAATAATAAATAACTTAGTTTGCATACAAACTGCTCTATTCCCTGTTCCCGTCTTGATGCAGTCGCTCATGGGGGAAACCCCCAAGACCGCGCTGCATCGCTGTTCCCTGTTCCCTATTCCCTGTTCCCTGTTCCCTAAAAAAACCTAAATATGTACTTAAAAAATAGCAAACTACTATATCAATATGAATCCGTCTCGGTTAGTCAAAATTAGTAAATATTTGAGTAAGCATCTTCGGCACCAGCCTGAGGGAATTGGGATCACACTCGCTCCTGGTGGCTGGGTTGGTGTTGAGGAACTACTGGCGGCCTCTAAAAACCATTCCTTTCGGATCAGCCGTGCTGAATTAGATGAAGTGGTTGCCAAAAATGACAAGAAGCGCTTTTCCTTCGACTCCACAGGTACCCGAATTCGTGCCAATCAAGGTCATACGGTCAAAGTCGATTTACAACTAGAAGTTGTGGTTCCACCAGATGTGCTGTATCACGGCACAGGTCACCGGGCAGTTGAGTCAATTCTCCGGCAAGGTTTGTGTAAAATGTCGCGACATCATGTTCATCTATCGACAGATATGGCAACTGCCAGAAAAGTGGGAGCAAGACATGGTCGCCCTGTGGTTTTTGCCATTGATGCCGCAGCTATGCACAACGCCGGTCACAGCTTTTATTGTTCCGATAATGGCATTTGGTTAGTGGATTGGGTATCACCAGAATATTTAAAGTTCACATTTCAGTCTACATGTAATCGAAAAGGTGAGAAAAAGCATAAAAGCTGTAGATAATCAACACGATAGCCATTACCTGAACCATAGGGGAATTAGAGGAAGGCATGGTTGTACCCCTGACCCACATGGATACGGCTGCTCCCATAGCAAAGCTAGAACTGAGTACCAGATAGGGCCAGTCATCGGTATAATATCCCCAGGTGGCTAGTAATGCCATTGCCAATGAGGTCATCATTAATTCAACGAACTCTGGTGGATTGTACTGGGTTGAAAGCACTAATGTTCGCCACCAAAACTGCCAAAGTCTCATAAATTAAAGTAGCTAGTTAATGCTCTAGGCTAGCGTTGACTGAAGACTCTGATATTCTAATATAGTTATGCTGATAGTTATGCTCCTGTAAATAGCTTAGAGCTTCCTCGGTTTTAACTTGAGGAAATTTGAGGTAGAAGCGGCTGACACTTAGAAAGGGTTCCGGTGTTTGTAAGATAACCATGCGATCGCACCATTGTGATAACCAGGGTATTAATCCTCCTGGTGCCACTGGTGTGCAAATCCAGACCTGTGCTGGATTGTGGGCTTTTACTGCTGCGCTTGCTGCTGCTATGGTCATTCCAGTAGCAATGCCATCATCAACCAGCAACGCTAGGGCACCAGTAGGATTGGTTTTCGGACAACCCGGTTGCAGTTGAGCTACCTGAGCTTGGGCTTTTTCTTGAGCTTGAGCTAATACTATTTCCTGCCATTGAGCATTTTTGTTTCGCCATCGCCTTTGCCCAGACCAAAGTACAACTCCCGAGGAAGTCACCGCACCGATTGCTAATTCTGGGTTGCGAGCCGTGGTAATTTTTTTTGCCACTACAATATCTAGTGGACAATCCAGTGCCCGAGCTACTGGTGCTGCTACTGGGATACCCCCCCGAGGTAGTGCATATACAATAGGCGTTGCATCAATACCTGTAGCGTGCAGCCTGCTCACCAAGGGGATAAGTGCTTGAGCGAGCTGCTCACCGGCATCAGCGCGATCGCTAAACAGCGGGGCAGTGTGCATGGCTTCCTCCGGTATGAAGTTGCCTGATATATATTATAATTACGGATTTTTGTCAAGATTACTGTATCAAAAGAAAGATTGTAATAATTACTTGCTCACAATCTCCTCAATCTACTATTAGTAGTAAGGTGCCTTATGCCTGCAAAAATTTCTGTGAGCCCTCATGTCCAACGGAGAACAACTTAGTCTTTTTGACGAGTCAGAGTTAACCCCATCACAGCCGAACAATGTCCAAAGGGAGCTAATCCCCACTGATGCCAAAATCCCTATTCCTCCTGGCACTTACGACACCATGGAATCCTTGACAGAACACTGTCAATCTTGCCAACGCTGCGAATTAGGAGCTACCCGCACTCAGGCTGTTATTGGACGTGGCAACCCTAAGGCCCTAATTATGATTATTGGAGAAGGACCGGGTAAACAAGAAGATGAGACCGGTATGCCGTTTGTAGGCAGAGCAGGGAAACTGTTGGAGAAAATTTTGGCATCTGTGAAAATCGATAGTGAACAAGATGTATATATTTGTAACATGGTGAAGTGCCGACCTCCTGGTAACCGCACCCCTACTCCTGATGAAATTGAAGCGTGCAAACCTTACTTGTTGGAGCAAATTCGCCTAGTAGACCCCCAAATTATTCTGTTCACTGGTGCCACAGCGGTAAAAGGCTTAACTGGTAACAAGAAGGGGATTACTAAGATTCGGGGTACCTGGATGGAATGGGAAGGGCATAAGTGGTGTATGCCAATTCTCCATCCTGCTTACCTACTGCGGAATCCCAAACGAGATCAAGGTAGTCCAAAGTGGCTGATGTGGCAAGATATCCAGAAAGTGCGTGCTAAGTTAGATGAGATTCGCTGATTCCATAGATATTAGGGAGTAGGGAGTAGGGAACAGGGAATAGGGAACAGGGAATAGGGAACAGGGAGTAGAGATTAGTTAAGTTTTAAGTGTTAATTGTTAATTGTTAATTGACAACTTTAAATGGTCAATTAACAATTTTCATTCCAATTTTAAATTGACGAACAACCAAGAATGATACAGCGTTTTTCATAGCTATCAGGTACACAGGAGTTTTTCCATCTTACCTCTTACCTACTCCCTACTCCCTACTCCCTACTCCCTAAAAGCCAAGAATTTGTACCTCACCCAATTGAAAACTGCTGTAAAAATGATTATTGATGAAACTTGGTACCAACGACCGCCTGGAGTTTCTGAGGCTACCTCTGCTGGTGGTATTGTTGCCCGCCGTTGGGAGCAGCAGATATACATTGCTCTAGTTCAAGAAGGCAATAGACTTGAATACGTCTTACCCAAAGGTCATGTAGAACCAGGAGAAAGCATTTTAGAGGCGGCAGAGCGAGAAATTGCGGAAGAAGCGGGCTTAAATGACCTGAAATTTATTGCTGAACTGGGAGTTAAGGAACGATTAGACTTTGCCAAACAGTGTTGGAAAAAGACTTACTATTTTCTGTTCATTACTGACCAAATTGAGGGGACTCCTACTGATCCATATCTAAGTTACCAGCTGCGATGGTTTCCAATAGATGAATTACCAACATTATTCTGGCCAGAACAACAAGAACTGATTCAAACCAATAGTAAGCTGATCCAAAATTCTGTAAGCATATGCGCTACGCGCAGGCTACGCCAACAGCCGTGAGCTAAAAGCTCACGCTACGCGAACAGCTGTCAGCCGTCAGCGTCCCATAACTCAAGATTAAACGAATGCTTACCTCTTTTATTGAAAAACACCGATTGCGCTACGGGCACCCTTGGCCTGTAGCCACGCTGCGCCAACGCGAACAGTAGCGTCGTGGCACAGGCTTCGACGCATCGGACCTAACCCATAAGCTGATAACTGATACGCGACACGCTGATACGCGACACGCTGATAGCTTACCCGTTAACTAAAACGCACAACACTGTGGCTAAATCACACCACAAGCCGCTCGAGCACCACCCCCTCCCAAGGGTTTGGGAGTGTCTGAATAATTGTCACCTTGGGCGTGAATGATCAGAGAGTGACCCTTAAGGTCAGCAACCTTTAACCGTGGGGCTACGACTGGAGTGTTAGCAACACCCTGTTGATTAACCACTAGCCTTGGCAAATCACCTAAATGACCATTACCGAATGGTCCTTCATGTTTGCCGGTATTTTCTGGATCATAATGACCACCAGCAGCTAAGCCTGGAACTACTTTACCTTCCTTCTCGGCTGGACCACAGTTGGGGTTTGTATGGACATGGAAGCCATGTTCTCCAGGAGTTAATCCAGACAGATTCGAGGTTAGCTGCAGACCCTTCTCGGTTTGGGTTGCTTTGACAATGCCAATCTCTTTACCAATGCCTTTGGTATCAGTCAAATGCATGCTCACCGTTAGTGGTGTTGACGCAGATTGATTGGAACAAGCCGAGATTAGAAATATTGCGATCGCAGCTAATAGGCTGATAATTTTCATACTCAACTACACCCCACTTACAGATAGGTCTCCAAGGGTTTGAGATCCTTTTGGATTTCCGTTTTGCTATTCCCTACCGTACCTGATTTCTGAGGATTTTTGAGCTTGAGCTGAGTTTCTCATCCTTCTAGCGTCAGACAAAGTAGCATGATGATCACTGTGAAGCTTAGGGAAACCTCAACCTGGCACCCATTCATCCCACCCCTAGCTGGAGTAGGCTTTGAGGGCTATTTTTGTAAAAGCACAACACTTGGCTAGTGTTGAGGGGATCCCGATACAGACACTCAACCCGATTAAAATTATGTTTCTGGGCAAGGGATTGCAGGGTGGTTTGGGTTTCGGGAAAATCACTAGACAATATATGACCCTCGACCATGGAAACTTCTTCGGGAGTCAGTTGAGCCCAGTCTTGGTAAACACCCTCTAGGTAACGTCTTAGATAGGCGTCTCGGGTTTCTCCATCTGTGGAAACTATATCGATCAGAATAAAAACACCATCAGCTTTTAGCAGATGACTCAGCTTAGCCATAATACCATCTTTTTGCTCAAAACTGAGGTGATGGAACGCAAAAGAACTTAGAATCCCGTCGAACCTATCCTGCTGCTTTTGTCCCAACTCAGAAACTACTTCAAAGAAGTCGCCCTGGATCAATGTCTGTTCGCAGGGGATAGAATTCATGTTATCACGAGCAATCTCTAGTGCTGGCTCAGAGAGGTCAATACCTTTGTAGGAAGCAATCGTGGTATTGGCTAAAGCCTGAGCCGTGAAGCTAGCATCACCGCAGCCGAGGTCAAGCATGGAGAAGGGCGTTGGAAAGTAGCTGACTATAAATGCGTGTAAGATGCCGTAAATTTCACGGTGTTTCATGTAATTGTTAGTCAGTATTTTTTGATAGAGTTGCCACTGACTCTCAAATATATTAGGTGACTGATCTGTTTTCATAAAACACCTTTTTTGTACTTTGGAAAAACCACTTATAGTTTAGCTAATCTATTAAGAAACACATGGTTAAATCCAAACCCCAGCCAGGATTTGATATTTTGTAAGCATTCAGCAATCAGCTAATACGCTACGCGCACGCTACTTGAGGTGCTATCAGCTATTAGCTAATGCGCTTTTAGCTCACGGCTGACCGCTGACGGCTGACCGCTGACGGCTAAATACTTACCTAAGTATTAATCATTATCCAGGTTGGATAGTTGAGTTTTCACATGAGCCAGATAGCTAGAATCATTGATGGTTTCTGGGGATAATCTTCCTCTTGCAATAGCACTTGCTACTAGGTCTTTGGCGGTAATTCTCTTGGTTTTTACAGCGCTGATGAAACCAGCATTACTGGGAATACCTTGGTCAGCAAAGTAGCCTTGATAAGCCAGATAGACCAGGTTAAATGGTTGAACTTCGACAATATTGTTACGGCTGGTGGTGGAGTTTGCAGCGATTTCTGATGCTAAGACGGGAGTGGTAGCGGTAGCAATCAACAAAGTGCCTAAACTGCCAAGTACGAGACGTTTCATGTTTGTTCCTCCTAAGATTGATTAGCTTAATTGGTGAACTGCTTATCTTTAATTACTAGAATGCAGGTCTTAACTGAGGAGGGAGTGACCGTTAACTGAGAATTTGATAAGGTCTTGCTTAGGAAACTGAATTAACCCTGGTTGACTGACAAAACTAATCAACCACGTACTGGTACGAAAGTATTTTGAATTCCAGTCGATACCGTCGTTTATCATGTTGTTTTCGTGAGGCCATCGCCGGGTCAGGATCATGATTACTCAGGTACGACCCGTGGCGAATTTAATTCTTAATGGGGAAAGCGCACCTATGTGAAACGAACCCGACGAATCAGTCTCCAGCCATTTTCGCTCGGAGGCTTTGACATCATGTTTATCACTACCCTCGCCTTGACCTACTGGTTTGCCGTAATATCATGTCAGGATAATTACCCTTAATAAAAATCTCCCCATCTCCCCATCTCCCCATCTCCCCATCTCCCCATCTCCCCATCTCCCCATCTCCCCATCTCCCCACATTCCCCACCCTCTCTTTAATTATGGGTATTCAACCAGACTTGATATGAGGGGGAACCTCAGGGTGTGATTCTCTTAATGGAAGAGATTAATTGATAAATTGGTTTTGAGGGGGAATGTCAGGGAATAGGGACTTCGGAGCAGGGAGCTGAGGGGGTGACAACGGCGAGACCAGTTACCTTTGGCTATAATTTTAATTGATGTGGATAGCTTCAAACGCTACAACGATTCCTATGGTCACCAAAACGGTGATCAATGTCTTCAACGAATTGCCAAAGCTATCGGTGATGTGGTCAAACCTCCAGCTGATTTAGTCGCGCGCTACGGTGGTGATGAGTTTGCGGTACTTTTGCCCAATACCGATGCCTCTGGGGCTACACAGGTTGCCCACTTGATTCAAAAGGCGGTGCAAGGTATAAAAATCATTAATTATCGCTATTAAAATCATAGTGATAATCATAGTGCCCCGATTAGAGAGCAGCTCACCCTGAGTTTAGGAATCGCCAGCGAGATTCCTAAACTGGATCAAAAACCAGGAATGTTAATCGCTAGGGCTGACAGAGCTCTGTATCAAGTCAAAGCCACAGGTGGCGATGGCTACGCAGTATGTACCAACCAAGGCCAGGGCGATAGGTTGGGTTTGGGAAAGTTAGAGGAAGAATTAGAAGAGGAATTGTATAGGGCAGTAGGGCAGCATGAGTTTATACTAAACTATCAGCCAATTATGTCCCTAGAGACCAGGCAAATCCTGGGGTTTGAGGTGTTGGTGCGTTGGCAGCACCCCAAGCAGGGACTGATCAGGCCATCCCAGTTTCTATCGATTGCTGAGCAAACCGGACTGATTCTTCCCCTGGGGGAGTGGGTTTTGAGTACTGCTTGTTGGCAGTTGCATGAATGGCAGCATCTGCGGAATACTATACCATTGTTCATCAGTGTCAACCTTTCTGCACAACAACTGTGCCATCCCACTTTCCTGCCTCAGCTTCAACAAATTTTGCAGGAGACTGGTATATCTGGGAGTAATTTAATATTAGAAATTACCGAAAATTCTCTACTAGCTGCAAAAGCCGACGGATGTATAGACTTAAACCAACTCCAAGCTGAGGGGATTCAATTAGCCCTAGATGATTTTGGCAGTAGCTACTATTGTCTGGCTCATTTAACGAATCTGCCCATAAACATCTTTAAAATTGACCCTTTTTTTGTCCAAACCATGGAGTCTGACCCCAAAAATGCAGCTATTGTTAAAACTATCATATTTATAGCTCACCAGCTCGGGATAACAGTAACAGCGAAAGCCATCGAAACTCCTGAACAAATGGCAAGCTTGCAAGAGTTAAATTGTGATTATGGGCAAGGTTTTTTTTATCGGAACCAATGGATGCTGAAGCCGCTTCGAGTGTTATCCAAGCGGGTAATTAGGGAATCGGGAATCGGGAATCGGGAATTGGGAATCGGGAATCGGGAATTGGGAATCGGGAATTGGGAATCGGGAATCGGGAAAAAATATTGTGTACCTCATAACTATGAAAAACGCTATTAATCGATATTGAATATATAATTAAAAAATAGATTATGACATTTTTTATAAAAAAAAATGTCATAATCATAAGCCTAATTCATTTATAAATGAATTAGGATAATTTTTGATGCCATATTACCTACTCCCTACTCCCTATTCCCTATTCCCTATTCCCTATTCCCTGTTCCCTTTTTTGTGAAAACGCTATAGTTTTAAAATTGCTGTCAGTGTGAGATTATAAGATAAGATCCGAAAGAAATGAATGTTATCTTGCCCCTGAGGCATAATCGATGAGTGCAGAAATTATTTGTGTAGGTACTGAACTGCTGCTGGGGGATATTCTCAACAGCAATGCTCAGTTTTTAGCCCAGGAGCTAGCGGCATTGGGGATTCCTCACTACTATCAGACAGTAGTGGGAGATAATATCGGGCGTTTACAGCAAGTATTGGCAATTGCTAGTGAGCGCTCCACTATCCTAATATTTACTGGTGGTCTTGGTCCGACGCCCGATGACTTGACCACGGAAGCGATCGCTAAATTTTTTGGTGCTCCTCTGATTGAAGAACCGGATGTTATAGAGGACATTACTCAGAAGTTTGCCCGGCGGGGACGTCAATTAACTACCAATAACCGCAAGCAAGCCCTAATTCCAGAAGGGGCACAAGTATTACCCAACCTGAACGGAACAGCTCCTGGTATCATCTGGAAACCCCGTGCTGATTTAACCATTCTCACGTTTCCTGGTGTTCCTAGGGAAATGCACCAGATGTGGCGAGACACGGCTGTTCCCTATCTCAAAAGCCAAGGCTGGGGTAAAGAAATCGTTTATAGCCGGATGTTGCGGTTTTGGGGGATTGGAGAATCGGCTTTGGCTGAGAAAGTTGCTCCCTTTTTTGACCTTACCAACCCCACCGTTGCTCCCTATGCTAGTAAGGGACAGGTGAGGTTAAGGGTTTCTGCCCGTGCGGCTTCAGAAAATGAAGCGCAACAGTTAATTGAACCAGTAGCCCAAAAATTACAGGAGATCGGGGGAATTAACTATTTCGGTACTGACACCGATACCCTAGCCTCTGTAGTGGGTCAGCTATTGACGGGTGCCTCAGAAACTTTGAGTGTAGCAGAATCCTGTACTGGCGGCGGTATTGGCAGTATGATAACCAGTGTCCCGGGGAGTTCTAATTACTTTCTGGGGGGTATCATTGCCTATGATAACGCTGTCAAAACTGGTGTACTGGGAGTGAATTCCTCAGATTTGAAGGCGATGGGGGCGGAAAGTAAGGTTGTAGCAGAGCAAATGGCAACAGGAGTGCGATCGCTTCTTTCTTCAACCTGGTCATTGAGTATTACAGGCATAGCTGGACCTGGAGGCAATACCGATACCAAGCCTGTGGGTCTAGTTTACATTGGTCTAGCCGGACCAGATGGCATTTTAGAATGCTACAAGTACACCTTGGGTCAACATCGGAGTCGGTCTGACCTACGTCACATCAGCGCCTGCTATGCCCTCGATCGCCTACGGTGCAAATTGCTGAGTCGGTGAACTTGTTAGTTAGCTTGTTAGGGTTAATTAGCAAGCAGTGCACCCATAACCCTTTTCAATCTAAATTTCAAGCTAAATCCCTGCACCTGGGGGCCAGGTGGTGAAAATAAACACCACCACAGTAGCGATCGCAAGCATTCCCTGAATCAAATTTCCTACCAATGAACCGACCACAATCCCCAAGCCAGCTTTAAAGGATTGCTTAATTCTAGGCTGTAACTTTAACTTCCGTTGATAGAGAAACTCACCTACAAACGCCCCTAACAACGGTCCCAGCACAATCCCTAGTAACGGTCCGCCGAAGGGCAAGGCGGGTAAAAGACCAAAAACCCCCAATAACAAGCCGATTATGGAACCAATTTGTCCCCAATTACTAGCACCAGCTTTTTTGGCTCCCCAGTAAGCGGCTAAAAAATCGACCCCCATACCGAGTAGCCACACAAAGATTGCTACGCCCAATGGCCAGGTGACGCTACTAAAGCCCTCAGCAATACCCCAAATTATGGTGGCAGCTAAAATCAACATGGCACCGGGAATGCCAGGAACAACCGAACCAATAATGCCTACTAGCATCAGCAGAATCAGGAACCAGTACAAAATGATTAACCACATTATTTAAATTCGAAGCGGTACCCACATCTTATAAATGACCAGAGAGAGTATTGGCGAGTTTATCAGCAATCCCCTCAATCCAATTTTCATCTTGTTTAGTGTAACTTCGGGGAGCATTGGCTGCCAAAATTAGCGCTCCTTGATTGCCAATTGGTTGACATATTACACCTTGTGTGTTATGTGGCAAGTAGTCAAATTCAAGTCGCCCTGGATAGAGCTTTAGGTTAACCAGATAGACGGCTTTTTGAGTTTCGAGAACCCGCTTGAGAATAGCTCCAGGCTCGACTTGGGGATTTTTGCCCAAGATCCCCCGCCGCAGCAGGACTTTGCCTTGGTATACCACCACAAGCGATCGCGTTACTGTATTAGTTAGTAATAGATGGGATGCCCAGGCTAATTCAGTTTTTACCTGATCTGGCAGTTCTGGAGCGAGTTCCAAACCCTCCTCGCCAATCAGTTTAACTGCATCAGGAGGTTTGGGCTGTACCTGCTGCCACAGTAAACCTGTCAAAATCAATACAGCACAAACAATTACCCCTACAGCATCAGAACGAGCTTGAGAATTGGTTAGCTGGGAGGTTAATAAACGGTTAATCAGCAACAGACCCCCTGCCAATCCTCCAACCGCAAATGGCAGCAGCCGCAGTACATCATTTTGGTCGGGTTTAGCCATCACTCACCTGTTGGTTGTTAGTTCAGTACTTAGGCAGCTGAAAGGAAACATCAAGGTGTTACTATTTTTCATCCCCCGGTTCAATGATCCGTTGGAACAAATAACCTGTACCTCGTGCAGTCAGAATTAGCTCAGGATTACTCGGGTCATCCTCTAACTTGGCTCGTAGCCGGGATATGTGGACATCTACTACACGGGTATCTACATGGCGTTCGGGGGTATAGCCCCACACTTCCTGCAAAATTTCAGAACGGGAGAATGGTTCTCCGGAACGTTTAACTAATAATTCCAGAAGACTGAACTCCATTCCAGTCAGCCGAATGCGCTCATCCCCTTTGTAGACCTGCCGCTTGTTGGTGTCAATTTTGATACTCGCAACATGAATCACGCCAGAACTAGGAATACCGCCAGTTCCGACTTTATCAACGCGCCGCAGTACGGAGCGAATACGGGCTTCCAATTCTTTTGGAGAAAAGGGCTTGACCACATAGTCATCTGCTCCTAACTCTAGACCGGTAATCCGATCAGCTACATCCCCTAAAGCAGTTAGCATAATAATGGGAATGTCTGATTCCTTGCGTAATTCTTGACAAACACCATAACCATCTAGCTTTGGCATCATCACATCTAACACCACTAGGTCAGGCTCTTGATTACGAAATGTGTCTAGGGCTTCTTCTCCATCGGCGGCTGTGACTACTTCGTAGCCAATCATGGATAACCTAGTTTCTAATATGCGACGGATACTGGCTTCGTCATCGACAACAAGAATTTTTTCTTTATGAGTTTCCAATTGACGTTATACTCCCGAAATGGTGAAGTAAGATTAATGATTTATTAATTTATCAGTAGTTTATCTCTTTAATCTAACGCTTTACAAAGTTGGTTTTATCGTTGAGAATTATATTTTCCTTGCTGGTGAAGTCTTTCTTGACTTTCATTAATGTTAATTTAATTATTGAGTTTTTTTAAGAGTTTTTAAGACTTTTCAAGTAGGATGCCGAAGCCTAAAACGCTCTATGTGTGTAATGCCTGTGGTGCTGAGTCCTCCCAATGGTTCGGCAAATGTCCTGCCTGTGGTACTTACAATTCCTTGGATGAGGTAGCTCCCCCATCCCCGGTCAAAATCAGTCGCGGGGGTTGGCAATCCAATACTTATTCCGATAACCACGAGCCTAACACTGGACCGGCTCAACCAAGATCATCCCTTACCTTCTCAGAAATTGTTGATACTGTCCAGATCCGCTTCCCCTCAGGCTATGGAGAACTTGACCGAGTCCTCGGAGGTGGTGTTGTGCCTGGGTCTTTAGTATTAATTGGTGGAGATCCAGGGATTGGCAAATCAACCTTAATGCTTCAAGTTGCCAATCAACTTGCTAAGTTGCATCGCATTCTATACGTTTGTGCAGAGGAATCAGGACAGCAGGTAAAGCTGCGAGCATCTCGCCTGGGTGTGGTATCAGCAGAAACCCCTGATCTCGAATCTAATAACGGTAGGGTGAAAAAGGAGGCTAAGTCTTCTAAGTCTAAGTCTTCTAAGTCAAAATCATCCAAAACTCCGATAGCTGCTCAAGACTCTGAGTCTAAATCTGAGTCTAAAGACGCTGATTTGTATATCTTACCAGAAACGGATTTAGAGGAAATTCTGCGAGAGTTGGAGTCCCTCAAACCTCAGGTAGCAGTGATTGACAGTATTCAGACCCTTTATTTTCCGGCCTTGACCTCTGCTCCTGGTTCTGTTGCTCAAGTCCGGGAATGTACCTCCGCCCTGATGCAGGTAGCAAAGCGGTCAAACATTACTCTGTTAATTGTGGGTCATGTGACCAAAGAAGGCGCGATCGCAGGACCAAGGGTACTGGAACACTTAGTGGATACTGTATTGTACTTCGAAGGCGATCGCTTTGCCTCCCATCGGCTACTGCGTTCTGTGAAAAACCGCTTTGGGGCTACTCATGAAATCGGTATTTTTGAAATGGTCAGCAACGGTTTGCAGGAAGTCTTGAATCCTTCTGATCTGTTTTTGGGTAACCGGGATGAAATGAGTCCTGGTACTGCTACTGTCGTGGCTTGTGAAGGTACTCGTCCGATTCTGGTAGAGTTGCAAGCGCTAGTAAGTCCTGCTAGTTATGGGGCACCCCGGCGCTCAACGACTGGAGTTGATTACAACCGGTTACAACAAATTCTGGCAGTCTTGGAAAAGCGAGTCGGGATTCCCCTATCCAAATTAGATGCTTATGTAGCAACAGCGGGGGGGCTAGGAGTAGAAGAACCCGCAGCTGATTTAGGAATGGCTATTGCCGTAGTAGCCAGTTTTCGAGATCGCGTTGTCGATCCTCGCACCGTTATGATTGGTGAAATCAGCTTAGGCGGGCAAGTGCGACTAGTCTCTCAGATGGAACTCCGACTCAAAGAAGCTGCCAAGTTAGGGTTCAAGCGAGCGATCATACCCAAAGGTCAAACCTTATCTGATCTTGGTATTGAAATTATTCAAGTATCTAGAGTACTAGATGCCATTATCGCTGCCTTGCCTGGGGGATTACGCCAAGACTTCCCTGAAGATATCGAGGATCAGATCTAAGATCAAGTCCAGTTACATAACCAATTCCCGATTCCCGATTCCCGATTCCCGATTCCCGATTCCCGATTCCCGATTCCCAATTCCGATTCACTCTGCAGCCAGAAACTCCAAATAACTACCACTCAACTCCTTGACTGCCAACTCATAAAACTGCTTACCATGTTGCGGTGTTGCTAAGGCTGGATTAGACCCCATACGACCATCGGGATAACGGCGACGAAAATCTGCGGCTCCATAAATGGGGTGTCCAGACGCAACGGTTTCTGAGAGGGGTGCTTGTTTAATCGCTTCGGGATAGACATATTGGGTAAGTGCTACCTCAGAAGGAGTAGCATGGGAACCTTCTTGATCCCCATACAATTCCTTAGCTAATTTATATACAGAACGGCACATAAACCAATTAGCTAGCCGACACTGAACCCTTTCCCCATTGGGAATCTGTAAATCACTCAAGTGGGCGTAACTTTCAGAAAACGCTGCCTTAAGGGTAGCGATATTACCCCCATGACCATTGATAAAGAAAAACTTGGTAAACCCAGCTCTAGTCAAGCAAGTCAGGTAGTCTTTGAGCACCTGAATTAATGTACTAGGTTTCAAGCTGATGCTACCGGGAAAAGCCGTGTGGTGTAGCGCCATCCCGACATTAATGGTTGGAGCAACTAGGGCATTGGTTGCTTCAGAGACACCTTTTGCGATCGCTTCTGCACATATTGCGTCGGTGCCAATCAATCCAGTTGGTCCATGTTGTTCAGTTGAACCAATGGGCAGAATAATCCCTGGTGATTCCTTTAGGTAAGCTTCAATTTCTGTCCAAGTACTCAAGTGTAACAGCATGGTTAATCCTCTTAGAGGGTTAGTAGTTGTGATATCTGCCAAACCTCTCGTTTCAAGTAGGTGTAGAGGTTGAAGGTTATAAGGTTGAAGGTTGAACGCGATTGCGTGGCCAATAGGCCAAGGTTATAAGGTTGAAGGTTATAAGGTTGAACGCGATTGCGTGGCCAATAGGCCAAGGTTTTGTTTGCATATCATATAGCACTACCCATTAATATTAGGACATTCCTAAACTCCGAAACTTAGTCATAGCTTACTTTTGACTTCTGACGCAAGAACCTTGCTGACTTGCGCGTAGCGCTATACTACCTGGGATTTTCGGTTAATTTTCTCTCAATTAGGCAAAATGGCTCCATAATCTATCCGCAGCAAGATAATATATTGGGAAAAATAAGGTTAATTGATGATTAAGTCAATATTCTGATTGACAGATGCGTGGTACTACTTGTATATCTTGACGTGTAACCTCAGTTACCAACTTTTCTTACTTTATGCTTGCTCTCGACATACCCCACAGTACTTCCACTTCTGAGCTGACCAAGGCTAAACAAGTCTTAGTGGTGGAAGACGAAGAACTAATCCGAGAAATGATCGTCCTAGCCCTGGAAGAAGAAGGTTACGAGGTATTCAGTGCTGGGGACGGTGCTACAGCTTTGAGTATGCTTCAGGATACCGATCAAACTGGTTACTCTGTGGATTTGCTCATATTAGACCTAATGTTACCTCAGGTTAATGGTTTAGATCTGTGTCGGTTGCTACGTTATCGAGGAAATCCCATTCCTATCCTGATTCTGAGTGCCAAAGCTAGTGAAACGGATCGGGTTTTAGGTTTGGAAGTTGGTGCAGACGACTACCTCACTAAACCGTTCAGTATGCGGGAGTTGATTGCTCGTTGCCGAGCCTTAATTCGTCGCCAACACTTGAATGGTATGACTCCAACACCAGTGCAGCAATTCCGAGAGATCAAGCTGTACCCCCAAGAGTGTCGGGTGATGGTTCGGGGAGAAGACGTTAATTTATCTCCCAAAGAGTTTCGACTTTTGGAGTTATTTATCAATAATCCCCGCCGAGTTTGGTCTCGGGAGCAATTAATTGATCAAGTATGGGGAATGGATTTTGTGGGAGATACTAAAACCGTCGATGTTCATATTCGCTGGTTACGGGAAAAATTAGAGGAAGACCCTAGTAAACCAGAATACCTGATCACTGTACGCGGTTTTGGTTATCGGTTTGGATAAATAATCAAGGATAGAGAAAGGATAGAGAAAGGATAGAGAAAATATCAAGAATCAAGGATAAATAATGAATGAAATATGAAGCATAGATAAAGGATAAAGTAGTATAAAGTACGAAGTCCTTCATACTTCATATTGTTTTTTTGTTATGATAATCCTAGCATTTTTACTAGGTCTGGCTTTGGGAATTGGGCTGTGGCTGTGGCAGCAGCACCAACTCAAACGACGGCTACAGCAAATGCTGGGAACACTACAGGCGGATGCTACCAGCAACTCGTTGTCGGCAGTTTCTCGTTTGCGGCAAGCGATCGCAAGAGCCAATCATCAACGAGAACAGATCGAGCAAGAACTGCAAACGTGGCAGGGAGTAGTTCAGGTAGCACCCTTAGGTTATTTTCTGGTGGATGAAGAAAACCAGTTACTCTGGTGCAACCAGCAAGCGCGTCAGTTATTACATATTCATCACTGGGAATCAGGAGAAATCCGGTTATTCCTGGAGTGGGTGCGTTCCTACGAATTAGATCAGCTGATTCAAACTACCCGTCAGCAGCAGCAACCTGGGATCTGTGAATGGGTATTTCACCCCAGTTGCTTAAATGGGGAGGCCATGGGTGAAATGCGATCGCTTTATCTAAGAGCTTCCAGTTGGCCATTACCCCATAAACAAGTTGGTGTGTTTCTGGAAAACCAACAACCTTTGGTAGAACTGGCTGAGTCTCGCAACCAGTGGTTTGGGGATTTAGCCCACGAACTAAGAACCCCTTTAACCTCCATTAGTTTAGTGGCGGAAACCTTACAGAGCCGTCTGGAGCCTCAGGAAAGCCGCTGGGTCGAGAAAATGCTCGCAGAAGTCAAACGGCTGATTCAGCTTGTGGAAGATTGGCTGGAAATTAGTAAACTCAAGCAAGACCCCACTCTACATCTTAACTGTCAATCCATAGAACTAAAGAGTTTAATTTTTAGGGTCTGGCAAACCTTAGAACTCCTAGCCCAACAGAAAGACTTAACCCTTGCCTATAATGGACCTAATCAAGTGTATCTGCAAGCTGATCCCTCTCGCCTGACTCAGGTGTTTCTGAATTTATTTGACAACAGTATTAAACACAGCCCACCTCAGGCTGCCATTCGAGTTGAGGTTAATGCTATATCTTCCCAGAAGGCGGCTGTTTGCGATACTTGGATTCAAATTAAGGTGATCGATGCAGGAGATGGTTTTGCCGAGTCAGATTTACCCCGTGTCTTTGAGCGACTTTACCGGGGAGATCAGTCAAGAGCCAGAGAGCAGACTAATTATAGTAATGGAGACTCCTTACCTGTTCGTGGTGGCAGTGGTCTAGGACTATCCATTGTGCAGCAAATTATTGAAGCTCACGGTGGCTCTATCCTAGCCAGCAATCACTGGGAAACAGGTGGTGCCTGTATAGAAATTGCACTTCCAGATACCACCAAAGGTTGATTCAATTTGCTATTACTTAGTGTTATAGTGTCTTATCCTGCTCGCCCTGGTAGGTTGTTTGGTTAAAGGTTAAAGGTTGAAAGTTAAAGGTTGTTCCCGTAGCGTGGCCATTCGCGTAGCGTAGCCCAAAGGCCAAGGCCAAGGTTAAAGGTTAAAAGTTGTTTGGTTGTTCCCGTAGCGTGGCCAATAGGCCAAGGTTTAATAACCTGTAACCAGCTAACCAGCTAACCAGCTAACCAGCTAACCAGCTAACCTGTATTCGGCTAACCTGTAACCCCTAAAACTTTCATTGAAATACTGCCTGTTAATTTGTTCACCGGAAGGATGGCTAAGCGCGATTGGCCTTTGGCCACGCTACGCGAACGCATCTAATCAAGATGTCCTGTTGGGCAGTTATTTATGTTAAGTGCTTTCTTACCCATGCATAAATGTAAAGGACAGGGGCTTCCAGCCTTCCCTTACCAACCCCTATTTTATGGTGAGTTTATCTTCTCCTACTAGTTCTGTCAGCAACATGTCTGAGCGTTCCCACTTCCAGCGCTCTCTGAAGCGTTTGGCACAAGATGTTCTGCGTATGGGGGCTCTGGTAGAGCAATCTTTTCGACTCAGCCATCAAGCCCTCTTTGAGCGCAATCTCGAGACTGCCCAACATCTTGCCTCTCTTGATAAGCGCATTGATGGCTACTATCACCAAATTGAGATGGAATGTGTCACGTTAATGGCTCTGCAATCTCCCGTTGCCCAAGATTTACGGCTTCTGAGTGCCTTTATGCAACTAGTACGAGACTTAGAGCGCATTGGTGATTATGCTGAAGACCTCGGAGAACTATCAATAAAACTGTTTCCTTATCCACCCCATGCCTGTATGCCAGAGGTTGAACTGATGTCTCATCATGCCCAAGCTATGCTGGCAACAAGTTTGAAAGCCCTAGCGGATTTAGATGCCATTGCTGGGCAAACCGTCAAAAAGCTGGACGACACAGTCGATGATGCCTATGACCAAGTTTATCAAACCTTGGCCAGTCAAAGGGATATCAAGGGTGTTGTTGAACCAATTCTTTTACTGGGACTAGTGATTCGCCATTTAGAACGAATGGCTGACCATGCTACCAATATCGGTCAACGAGTCTCTTATATTGTCACTGGTCAACGTTCAGGAGTTACTCCTGGCCGTTAGGTTCACTGCTTAGATAGCAATCCAATCTGAGTTTTTACATACCATAACAAACCAAGAGGGCAACAATGGGTAAGAATTTGCTCCCCTTGCTTGTTGACGTTGCAATTAGGATTGCTATACCATATTCTAGCCAGATAATATGCTAGCCGTAAACATAAAAGCGTCCTTCTTAACCTGAGTATTACCAAAGCCTTACCTCCTCTTCAACCTCAACCGGTAAAATATAGAGCGCACAGACAGCTATTGCTCTGTTGCTTAAAAACATTGGTATCCTACGTCACTACAATCGAGTATTTTTCTCGAAAAGCTAGCTCCCCTGATCACACAAAGAATGATATGCTAATCCAGAGTTGTCCTATAACTACCGAATTTTAGTGGTTGTAGGAGAAAGTTGCGGACTGCGTTGAGTCCAATCGTGTTGTCTACTAGGTGTGAGGTTGATTGATAAATTATGTCAACAGTTTTTTGGAATACGATCAAATATAGTCCCGCTGTACTAGGGGCTTCACTGCTGGTAGCTAACAGTGCCTATGGTGCTCCCAGCCTTGAGGAATCTTCTACTGAAGCTCAAGTGGGTCAACAAGAGCTAACGGTTGCCCAGGCCACCAGTGAGTCTAACTCGGAAATTTTAAAACAAATCAATATCTACAACAACGAGGGCACAAATGTAGATTCGATCGACCAGGTCACCAGTGTTTCCCAACTGCGGGACGTATCTCCTGGTGACTGGGCCTATGAAGCTTTGCGCTCTCTGGTAGAACGGTATGGCTGTATTGCTGGTTATCCTAACCGCACATTCCGTGGAAACCGGGCAACTACCCGTTATGAGTTTGCGGCTGGTTTGAATGCTTGCTTGAACCAGATTGAGCGGTTAATTGCGGCTAGCACAGCTGATTTTATTACCAGGGAAGACCTGGAAACCCTGCAACGGCTGATTCAAGAGTTTGAAGCAGAACTGGCTACCCTAGGGGCACGGGTGGATAACCTCGAAGGTCGGGTGGCTTTCCTAGAAGACCATCAGTTCTCTACCACCACCAAACTAAAAGGGGAAGTTCTGTTTACCTTTGCTGGTGCCTTTGGGGATCAAAAAGCTGATGGTAGTGGGGATGGCATTGATGAAAACATTACCCTCAGCAACCGGGTACGTCTGAACTTCGATACCAGCTTCACCGGTAAAGACCGGTTGAGAACTCGTTTGCAGGCAGGAAACTTTACTAGGCTCAGTGATGTCACTGGTACCGACATGGCTCGCTTGGGTCATGATGCCGGTGGTGGCAACGATGTTGAGATTAATGACTTGTACTACCGTTTCCCTATTGGTAAGAAATTCAGGGGTTATGTGGGAACCACTGGCCTTGACTTGAATAACATTTTCGACCCCACCAACCCCTTCCTGGCAAGCAGTGGCAGTGGTGGCTTATCCCGGTTTGTCCGCCGTAACCCCCTAACCCTTCGCGGAGCAGAGGGAGCTGGTGCCGGTTTCAGCTATAAATTTAGTGATGCCTTGAAACTATCAGTACTTTATCTAGCTGATGATGGTGATGCGCCTAATCCCGGTGAGGGCTTAGGATTGTTCAATGGTGCCTATAGTGCTGGTGCTCAACTGGGTATTTCACCCATTGATAACTTGGATTTATCTTTGATCTACATCCGTAGCTACCAGCCAGGAGACGATGTCAATCTTTCCGGTAGCACAGGTAGTAGCATTTCCAAGCGCCCCTTCGGCAGGGTGGCTACCTCTGCCAATCGCTTTGGAGCACAAGCTAGTCTTCGCCTGACCTCACAAATTCACCTAGGCGGTTGGTTTGGTTATATTGATGCTGAAGCCGAAGATGATGGCAATGGTGGGCTAACTGAAGAAGGTGATAATGCTGACATCTTCACCTGGGCAGCTAACTTGTCTTTCATTGATTTAGGCAAAGAGGGAGCTGTGTTCAGTATTGCCGGGGGTATGCCACCTAGGGCTAGCGAAGTTGATGGTGACAATCCAGAAGATGAAGATACTTCCTACCTGATTGAGGCACAGTACAAATTCCCGATTACCAAGAACATCCTGATTACTCCAGGAGCCTACGTTATTTTCAATCCTAATCACAATGATGGTGATGATGATACGATTTGGGTCGGAGCAATCCGTACCACTTTTAAGTTCTAGGTAAAAATTCTAGCTAAAAATTCTAGGGTTTGCTATCAGCTATCTGCTGTCATTTATCAGCAGATAGCTGACTAGTTTATGAGAAAGCGTTACCTCCCTTTCAACCTCACCCCCTATAATCGCACTTCGTACAGAAACCCATTGCTCTGTTGGTTATCGAGACTGGTATCGTAAGTGACTATGATCGAGGATGAGTATCTTTCTCGAAAAATCACACAAAAAATGATATCTTAATCCAGAGTTGTCTTAGACCTAACTAATTTTAGTGGTTATAAGGAAAAAATTGCGGACTCAGTTGAGTCCAATAGTGTCGTCTACTAGGTGTGAGGTTGATTGAGCAAGGATGTCAACAATTTTTTGGAATACGATCAAATATAGTCCCGCTGTGCTAGGGGCTTCACTGCTGGTGGCTAACAGTGCCTATGGTGCTCCCAGCCTTGAGGCATCTTCTACTGAAACTCAACTGGCTCCACAAGATCTAACCGTTGCCCAGGCTACCAGTGAGTCTAACTCGGAAATTTTAAAACAAATCAATATCTACAACAACGAGGGCACAAATGTAGATTCGATCGACCAGGTCACCAGTGTTTCCCAACTGCGGGACGTATCTCCTGGTGACTGGGCCTATGAAGCTTTGCGCTCTCTGGTAGAACG
>NZ_JAAHHU010000025.1:24040-110586 GCF_010672095.1 Moorena sp. SIO3I6
AAATCAATATCTACAACAACGAGGGCACAAATGTAGATTCGATCGACCAGGTCACCAGTGTTTCCCAACTGCGGGACGTATCTCCTGGTGACTGGGCCTATGAAGCTTTGCGCTCTCTGGTAGAACGCTATGGTTGTATCGCTGGTTATCCTAACCGCACATTCCGTGGAAACCGGGCAACTACCCGTTATGAATTTGCGGCTGGTTTGAATGCTTGCTTGAACCAGATTGAGCGGTTAATTGCGGCTAGCACGGCGGATTTTATTACCAGGGAGGACCTGGAAACCCTGCAACGGCTGATTCAAGAGTTTGAATCCGAATTGGCTACCCTAGGGGCACGGGTGGATAACTTAGAAGGTCGGGTGGCTTTCCTCGAAGACCATCAGTTCTCTACCACCACCAAACTTGAAGGGCAGGTGATCTTTACCCTCGCTGGTGCCTTTGGGGATGAAAAAGCTGATGGTAGTGGAGATGATTTTGATCAAAACATTACCTTAAGCGATCGCGTACGTCTGAACTTCGATACCAGCTTCACCGGGAAAGACCGGTTGAGAGTTCGTTTCGAGGCAGGAAACTTTATTCAACTCAATGATGTGGTTGGTACCGACTCGGCTCGCTTGGGTCATGATGAGGATAATGAGAACAATGTTGAACTTCCTGACTTGTTCTATCTTTTCCCCATTGGTACAAAAACCACGGCTTATGTGGGAACATCTGGACTTGCTATAGATGATCTTTTTGACCCGACCAACCCCTTCGTGGAAAGCAGTGGCAGTGGTGGCTTATCCCGGTTTGTCCGCCGTAACCCCCTAGTCCATCGGGGACCAGAGGGAGCTGGTGGCGGTTTAACCTATGAATTTAG
Organism: Moorena sp. SIO3I6; assembly: GCF_010672095.1. Taxonomy (NCBI): domain Bacteria; kingdom Bacillati; phylum Cyanobacteriota; class Cyanophyceae; order Coleofasciculales; family Coleofasciculaceae; genus Moorena; species Moorena sp. SIO3I6. The sequence goes on from NZ_JAAHHU010000025.1 coordinate 24,903, forward strand.
TGATGCCTTGAATCTATCACTACTTTATCTAGCTGATGATGGCGATGCGCCTAGTCCTGCTCAGGGAGATGGATTGTTCAATGGTGCCTATAGCGCTGGTGCTCAACTGGGTATTTCCCCCATTGATAACTTGGAGATATCTTTGACCTACCTCCGTAGCTACCAGCCAGGAGACGATGTCAATCTTACCGATAACACTGGTAGTGACCTGGCCAGGGAGCCTTTTGGCGAGACGGCTACCTCTGCTAATCGCTTTGGAGCACAAGCGAGTTTTCGTCTTACCTCACAAATTCATATCGGCGGTTGGTTTGGTTATATTGATGCTGAAGCAGAAGATGATAATGGTGCGGTGGAAGAAGGTGACAATGCTGAAATCTTAACTTGGTCAGCTAACCTGTCTTTCCTGGATTTAGGCAAAGAGGGAGCTGTGCTGAGTTTTGCGGGAGGTGTGCCACCTAAGGCTACCGACATTGATGGTGCTGATGAAGATAATGATACTTCTTACCTGGTTGAGGCACATTACAAATTCCCGATTAGCAAGAACATCACGATTACTCCAGGAGCCTACGTGATTTTTAATCCTAATCACGATGATGACAATGATACGATTTGGGTTGGAGCCATCCGTACAACCTTTGAGTTCTAGGTAATAGATTCTAGGGTTTGCTATTAGCTATTAGCTGTTAGTTATCAGCAGATAGTGCGTAGGGTGCGTTAGGGACCTGCTAGCCATCATTTTCACGGTAGTCAGGGTTGGGATAGCTTGTCCCGTAACGCACCACCAGCTCTAAAAGCCATCTTTCTTTAGTAACAATCATCCCGACTTCTTTTGGAGGTCGGGGTTTTTGTGCTTGGGTATCAAAATGCTAGGATTTACCCAAAACTCAGCTAACAGGTGCTCTCAATGAATGTTATTAAAATAGGATCATTTCTATCACTGGGCATTATATTCGCACTAACTGGCAATCCGGTTAATGCCCTGCCTGGTCAGAGAACTGATCAAGTTGCTGCATGGATTAACGGTCACCCCACTCTACGGCCTGGTATTGGAGATGGCTTAGTAGTTCGCAAAAGTGATACGGCTGGGGAACGATTTACCTTTCAAGCCACGGTCTTGCCTCCTGGTACCATCTCTTATCCAAAAGACCGGAGTACGATTCGCAGTGAACGCATTGCTATCCATGACCAAGTTAATGGGGTAACCCTCGAACGCCTGGAGGAATCTCTGCGCACTGTCTATGGTCCACAGATTTATCGAGATTACAATAGCGCTCAGTTTGTATATACCTATCCAACTCCTGAAATCTTAGATTTATCACGGCGAAAAAACCTACCACTGTGGTCAGCTGAACAGGGTCAACTTTTGTTAGGAGAACAATACGGCTATTGGATAGAAATAACCCAAAATGATAGCGGCAAGGCTTTCATTGGACAACTTACGGTTTTCCTGAAAGAGGATTTAGGGAAACTAGAAACAGAATTACGAGCACGGTAGGTGAGTATTAATAAGAAGGGAGTCGGGAGTCGGGAGTCGGGAGTCGGGAGTGTGGGGGGCAAGATTACTATAAGAACCCGATCTTATATATAATTATAAGGCATTTCTTGATTCAGCAACACCCGATCTTTACCTATAACCACCTCAAGCTTAGCGGCGCGAGCACCACCTGTCGGGAAAAAGGGCACTATTCGCGATCGCGTCCGCTCCGCTAGAGCGCCCTAGTTCGTAAGATATGGGATGATGCAGCCAAGGTGCATCATCCCATATCTTAAGATGCGTTTGCCCTGTGGATATGGCTCTTGCTAAAATACGGTCGCTTAATTCTAAGTGGTCAGTTACACTAATCATTTTTTTCTTGAGATCGGGGAATAAGCCAGTACAACGGTTTATTTATAACTAGAACTTTCTGAAGTTGGATTAAATAATTCCCACAATCCAACAAACCCGACAAAAAACGTATAAATGCCATAGGTTATAGGATTTTTATCACAACTGTCAGCTTTAAAAGCAGCGATTAAACCTTCAATAAAATGGGAGATTAAAGCGATACTTGCTAGCCACAATGCAGAATAGAGGTTACTTGGTATAGAGCCATCATTTAGCTGTAAATAAATATACCAACTTTCTAGACATAAAGCGCAAGTAATCAAAATAATAGATGTTATTTTAATTATAGAAAATAATTGCTTGTTCATGATCAGATTATCCTGGAGTTAAACCCATAATGTAAACTCTTTTACCTATGTTACTATGATATATAAGTAGTAGGACACAAGTAAAATTAACTGTTGAAATAGGGAGCAGGGACTTCGGAGCAGGGAGCAGACGGACTTTTGGCAACTTTACACAAGTTAATACAGCGATGCAGCTTCGGAACAGGGGGTTTCCCCCACTCGCGCTTTGCATCAAGAAGTGAGGTTTATTTTTGTCCAGGTACTTAGCGTTTGTATCTGGGTTGTGAACACACGAATTGCCTTGCGCGTAGCGCTATATTCCCCCTATTCCCTACTCCCTCCTCCCTACTCCCTCCTCCCTATATAAACCTTGTAACCCGGTAAAACCATGAGATTCATCAGCCCGAAAACTGACTTTGCTTTCAAGAAAATCTTTGGCTCAGATCAGAGTAAGGATATTCTGATTTCTTTCCTAAATGCCATGATCTACTCCGGTAACTCGGTCATCCAGGATTTAGAAATTATTGACCCCTATAGTGCTGGGGATGTAGTGGATTTAAAAGACAAGCTGGTGTTTGTGGAACTTCCGAAATTTACTAAGCAACTGGAAGAGTTGGAAAGTGTGATAGATAAGTGGATCTATTTTATCAAAGAAGCGCCCAACTTAGAAATTATTCCTGACCAGCTCAGGGAAATCCCACAGCTAGAAAAAGCCTTAACTATAGCAAATCAAGCGGGGTTGAATGTCTCAGAAGTGGAAAAACTCCGCAAACAGGAGATGGCTTTGGAGGACGCGCGAGGTGCATTGAGTTTCGCGAAAAGAGAAGGACGAGAAGAAGGGGAAAGAAATTTACTATTGCGACTGCTTGAGAGCCGTTTTGGTAAACTCACAACTAATGCCTTGGCATTAATCGAAGCCTTGACCCACCAAGACCTAGAAGGTTTATCAGAAGCCATCTGGGATTTTCAGACCAGTGATGACTTACTCAACTGGCTGCAAGAGCACTCTAACTAAAAGTAGCTATAGTCAAAAAAATACTAATTAAAGTAGGGTGTGCAAAGTTCTATTATCTAAAATACTCAAAATAACCAAACTGTTTTTGCCCACCCTACAAGCTGATGAACTAGGGGGCAAGTCCTTGAAGTAGTTTATAGCGTTTTTCAATTATGTGAGGTACAGAGTTACTGGTTTTAGGGAACAGGTAACAGGGAAGATTAACCCACCCCTAAACCCTCCCAGGAGGGGAATAGGGAACATGGAAAAAATAATGTGTACCTCATTAGGATAAAAACCGCTATAGTCTAAACTCCATAAATTATCAATTCAAAATTAAAAAATACCCCCGAAATGAATTCAGGGGCTTGTATCCGTTGTCAACAATTCAAAATTATAAGGCTAGTAATTTTGTAAGCCGTCAGCCGTGAGCTTTTAGCTCACGCTACTTGAGGTGCTTAAAATAAACCTAGAACGAGATAATTTAATAATTCCAGATTCATGAGAATTGAGAGTCTGGGGAAAATTCCATGACTCGTCGCACAGACTTCGATACTGATAGCTGATACGCGACACGCTGATAGCTGATACCTTATGTAATTTTGAATTTTTAATTTGGCATTTTGAATTAAAAAAAATCACCTTTCCCTTAATTAACAGACCATGGATCACTAATCTCAGAATTAACAGACCATGGATCACTAATCTCAGGTATTTCCATAGCTTGTCGTCTGTCTTGCTGCTGTTGAATCCGATCCAGAGTACCAGTGGGAATAGAAGCAATCAGCTGACGAGTATAATCCTGCTGCGGTTCTCGATAAATATTGTCAGCTGAACCAATTTCTTCTATTTTGCCCTGGTTCATTACCATAATGCGATCGCTCATGAATTTGACTACACTCAAGTCATGGGAAATGAAGATATAGGTTAAGCCGAAATCCTCCTGCAATTGTTTCAGCAAATTCAGAACCTGTGCCTGTACGGAAACATCTAGAGCAGAAACGGATTCATCACAAATGATAAACTTAGGATTAAGAGCGAGTGCCCTAGCAATACATACCCGCTGGCGCTGACCTCCAGAAAATTCGTGAGGATAGCGATTCATCCAGTCAGGATTTAAATCCACTCGCTCCAACAACTCAGCCACGCGATCGCGTTTTTCCTTACTATTACCCCCAACATCATGAATCAATAGGGGTTCCATGACTGCTTCTCCAATCTTCAGTCGTGGGTCGAGGGAACTAAAGGGATTCTGAAACACAATTTGCATTTCACGGCGTAGTTGCCGCAAACCCATACCCTTGATTTTGGTAATTTCTTGACCATCAAAGTTTACTTCTCCACCCATTGGTTCAATCAAGCGCAGCAATGTTCGTGCTAAGGTAGATTTGCCACAACCGGATTCTCCCACTAAGCCCAAGGTTTCACTAGGATAAACATCAAAGGATACTCCATTCACTGCCATCAGATAGCGTTTCGTCCCGCCAAATACGCCTCGAATGGGAAAGCCTACCTGTAAGTTACGCACCGAAACTAATGGTGGTGTAGTTGTTTGGTTGAAGGTTGTTCGCGTAGCGTGGCCTTTTGGCCAAGGTTGTTTGGTTGAAGGTTGTTTGGTTGAAGGTTGGGAGGTTGAAGGTTGGAAGCTTGAAGGTTGTTCGCCTTTAGCGTTCCCGTAGGGTAGGTTATCTGAGGAAGTTTGAAGCTGGAACCGGTCAACATTCAACCCTTTTGATTTTTCTCGGATCACCTGTTCTCCACTAGGAGTAGTTACCACCTCCATGAAGTCAGAAACAGTCGGTAGGTATGTTATAGTTTGGTCGAGAGTTGGGCGACAGGCTAATAATCCCTTGGTGTAGGGATGGTTTGGTTCAGAGAAAATTTTCCAGACATCACCCCTTTCCACAATTTTGCCTTGGTACATCACCGCTACGCTGTCAGCAATTTCCGCAATCACGCCTAAGTCGTGGGTAATAAAAATCATGGACATCCCTCGGGTATCCCGTAACTCCCTCAGCAAATCCAGAATGGTTGCCTGTACGGTAACATCGAGAGCAGTAGTGGGTTCATCAGCAATCAACACATCAGGGTTACAAGAAATTGCGATCGCAATCATGACCCGCTGCAATTGACCACCAGACAGTTCATGGGGATAGCGCTTTAATATTTCCCGTTTTTGCTGGTTAATGTGACGATTAATTAGCCGTTCCCCCGGTATAGCTTGACCAGGGTTCTCCCGACGGAATTCCTCTAGAAAAGTCTCCCTCAATTGTTGGTCGCTAGGGAGTAGCTTCACCTCTTGAAGACGAGCCATGGCTTGACGCCTTGCTTCTTTTAGGGAAACATCCTGGTGTTGCAGAATTGCTTCTGTCAGTTGAAACCCACAGGTATAAACTGGGTTAAGGGAGGTCATCGGTTCTTGAAAAATCATCGAGATTTGACCACCCCGGTAGGACTGTTTTTGATCAGGACTCACCCCTAGTAAATCCACCCCTTTTTCCCGAGTTGAGGGTCGGAAATAAATCTCGCCATTGGTAACCTTACCAGGATAGGGGATCAAACCCATTATGGCCAAAGACGTGACTGATTTCCCAGAACCTGACTCCCCCACAATTCCTAGGGTTTGTCCTCGACGCAGTTGAAAGTCAATGCTGTCAACGGCTGTGACCTGTTTTACATCGGTTTGGAATTGGACTTTCAGATTACGGACGTCAAGAACATTGTCAGTCATGGCATTCAAGAGGATTAAGTTAGCAGACTTAACTTAAATGATACAAAACTTGACTCTAGGGTTTACTCCCTACGTCAGCTATCAGCTGTTTTCTATCTTCAATCAGATCGATCTGGCTGCTACCTGGGAAGTAAGTATTCAGCTTATGTCCATAGCGCACGGTATTTGAGGTGCTTTTGAATAAAAGAGGTTTGTCAAGGATTTGTTGATAATTTTTAATCAAAGCCCCAAGGTCTTGCTGTGATTGCTATTTGGTAATTTGCCTTTCTATACCAGAGGGAAAATTAACCTTTGATCGTTGTCTGTAAAAGTTGGCGATATGCTCTGCTGGGCTGTATGCGATCGCTAACTAGATAACGCCCTTCCTAAAATTATAAAAGTCTCAAACGTTATAATTAGCAAACCATTAAATATTTGATCATGATTTATCACTAGATTGGTGATAAGTTTTTATGATATATTTGGAAATGCTATATTGACATACTCCCGGCGCTGAATCAGAGATTACAGCGCGGGATTCTCACAAACAGTGATTCTTGACTCAGCGACACCACTTACTGTTTCAGGTTGCCCATCTACAGCAGAGGTGGTAGTCTCCTCAAGCGTTCCCGAATACTCGGAGGTTCCTGAATGCCCTTCAGTACCTGTATTCCACTCAATGCCTAGAATCTTCATGCCCTTCTTTAAAATGTTTAATGCTGCATTTGTATCACGGCAAATTTCTGTCTGGCATTTAGGACATTGATGAGTTCTAGTGCTGAGAGATTTCTTCACTCGATGACCACAATGTGAACAATCTTGAGATGTATAATTCGGTGCAACAGCAATCACTGTTTTATCCCAAACTTTCCCAAAATAGTCTAACCATTGAGTGAATTGATACCACGAAGCATCAGAAATTGACTTAGCCAAGTGATGATTTCTGACCATGTTTTGTATCTTGAGGTCTTCATAGACAACCACATCGTTAGAGTGGACTACGCACCGAGCTAACTTCACTGCCCAGTCTTTACGCTGCCTTTGAACCTTCAAATGTGCTTTACCCAGTCTAATTCTGGCTTTGTGGTAGTTGTTTGATTGAGGCTTCTTGCCTTTGACAAACTTTCTTGACAGCCGCCGCTGTAGTTTCTTAATCCGCTTCTCAGCTTGTCTTAAATACTTGGGATAGATGGCAGAATTGTCATTTTGGTCTTTGTAGAAATACTTCAACCCTAAGTCAATACCGACAACATTTCCAGTATAGTTTCCCGCTTCAAAGCGACTGGCATCAAAGCAGAATTGAGCATAATATCCATCAGCCCGTCTAACCACTCGTACCCGGTTAATTTTAAGTCTGAATAAGTCCTCTCTGGTTTGATGATTACAGAATAGAGAAAACCGACCCGCTTTAAATCCATCAGTGAAATTAATGGTTAAACAGTCCTCTGAAAGTTTCCAGCCAGAGGTTTTATACTCAACTGAACGAGAATACTTTTTGAACTGAGGATAACCTTTGTTTTTGGCTCCTTCACGACAACGACGATAGAAGCTAGATATTGAATTCCAAGCCCTTTCTCCTGAAGCTTGACGAGCCATTGAGTTAAGCTTTTTAGCAAAAGGGAATTGTTGGGCTAACTCTTTGCATAAACGAGAGATACGAGATTTGTCCACATCTGGCTCGTCTAGCCATAGTCTAACTGCCTTATTCCTAATGAACTGTGCAGTCCTTATAGCTGAGTCAAGTCTTGCATATTGAGACTGAGAACCGTTTAATAATTTAGCTTCGCGTACAATCATGATAAAATTTTATCATAAACAAACCCTGATAAACATAGATACTGCATTCTTTTTTATTGGTCGGAATTCATCTCACCGCCAAATCAGAGATTATGGCGGGAGATGAATTCCGACATTTAAGGTAAATGTGGCGTAGGGTAGGTTAGGAAGCCGCTCACCCTGATTTTATTAGTAGCCAGTGTTGGCACATTCTGTCCGGGAATGAAATGGGCAAGATGCCCGTTCCACCAAGATGCCCGTTCCACCAAGATGCCCATTCCACCCACCAGCTCAAACAGCTTTTAGGAGATGCACCCCTTTCGGATTTATTTACAGTAATAATCTCTAGTTCCTTTAGCATCCAGGGAGTCTCCCAGGCGATTCAAAGCATGAACATAAGCAGCTGTGCGCATGGAAACTGCTAGTTCCTGAGAAAGTGACCAAATTGTTTCAGTTTCTTCCACCATTTTTTCTTTCAGACGCTGATGGACTTCATCGAGCTTCCAATAGTGTCCACTCCGGTTTTGTAACCATTCAAAATAGCTAACGGTGACACCTCCAGCATTAACCAAAATGTCAGGAAAAACATAGATGCCTTTTTCTTCCAAACGATTGTCAGCTGTCGAGGTTACTGGTCCATTCGCTACTTCAAAGATATAGTTTGCTCTGATATTATCAACGTTTTCTTCAGTGATTTGATTTTCCAAAGCAGCAGGAATCAAGACATCCACATCTAAGGCTAAAAGGTCTTGATTAGTAATGACTTCATGCTCAACAATATTGCAAACGCTACCTTTACAGTAAACGGCTTTAATGCCTTGACTCGATGTTTTATATTGGCGAATACTGGGAATATCTAAGCCTTTTTTGGCATAAATACCCCCTTGAGAATCACTGACAGCCACAACTTTATAGCCTGCTTTAGCTAACAGTTGCGCTATGACAGCACCAGCATTACCAAATCCTTGCACGGCTACGGTGGTATTTTGAGGCAGCTGGTCAAATTTAGGCAAAATGGATTCAATCACAAAAAACGCGCCAGTAGCGGTAGCGGTATCGCGACCAACACTCCCTCCCAAGGCCAAGGGTTTACCTGTGACGACCCCTGGACTGATTTGACGGCGAATGACGCTGTATTGATCCATCATCCAACCCATAATCATGGAGTTGGTGTAAACGTCGGGAGCGAGAATATCAATATCAGGCCCAATGAAATCTGCGATCGCATCGATGTAACCACGACTTAACCGTTCCAACTCCAGCTTCGATAAGGCTTTAGGATTTAGAGTAATTCCCCCTTTGCCACCCCCGAAGGGCAAATTTAAGGTAGCACATTTAAAGGTCATCCAAAAGGCTAAGGATTGGACTTCATCTAAACAAACATTGGGATGATAGCGCACTCCCCCTTTTGCTGGTCCCCTGGTGGTGTCATAGCGAACCCGATAGCCCTGAAACATCTGTAACGAGCCATCATCCATGCGGACTGGGATGGAAACGCTCAAACTAGATTTGGGATATTTTAAGCGTGCGATCGCATCCTCCGAAATTGACACATATTTCAGTGATTTATGCAATCGTTTACTGGCATCAGCAAATAATGACTCAGACATGGCCTTATTTCTCCAGCTAACAGTATTTACCATTTACCCAGTCGTAGTTATTTAATTTAATCACATAAAAACTGTATATTTTGTTACATTATGCTAAGCTTGACTGGTTTATAGTAAACCTCTTGCCAAAGTCACGACGCTCATGATTGCACTCCTCGCCGCCCTCTCAGCTTCCGCTGCGGCAGGAATGAGAATTGCCCTGCCCCTGTTGGTGATTGGTTTGCTCCAAAGTGACCAACTCTGGTCGAAGGTACCGTTACTGTCACAGATTCATCCCCCAGTCTTGCTGACTATCTTGACAATTTGGTCATTGGTGGAGCTATTTGCCTCCAAAAATCTATTAGGACAGCGAGTCTTGCAAATAGTTCAGCTACTTTTAAGTCCTCTAGTAGGGGCAATTCTTGGTATTGCTGTGACTCAGTTTGCTGAAGAACTAACGGGATTTGTCTGGGTGGTGGGTATTGTCGGCGGCTTATTAGCCTTCGTACTCCAGTTAGTTCAAGTAGGATGGTTCTACCGTTTGCGTGGCTTGCCTCTGTGGGTAGTTTTTCTTCAGGATTTTCTGTGCGTAGTTTTGATAATTTTGGCTTTTGATGCTCCTGAACAAGGAGGATTAATCGCTTTACTGCTACTGTGGTTAGCGATTCGCAGTGCTAAGCATTGGTATCGTTGGTATTTTCGAGGTAAGCGTTCCCGTATGAGTGATCAAAGCCATGACCAGAATCCTGACTGACGCGGATAACTTTTAGGCGAGAATTCCTGCGCTATATTCGTGGTTGGTGAGGGTCTCTTGGGAGCTCCGTTTTTAGGTCTTTTGGATATCGTTCAGGATTACCCATGATCTTGAGCTTTGACAGCCTGTAGCACTTTTAACATTGTATCCGCTGCCTCAACCGCATCATAAGGCGACCACACTGGGTAAGACTGGTCAGGTTTAATTAAATCCGTTTCTTGTTGGGCTAGTTCCGAAATCAGAATCTGTATGATATGGAACTTGTCTGAGCGACTCAGTTCTCTCAAGGTCGAGATTAGTTCTGATGAAACCATAAAACACTCCGGTCAAGTCGAGCGTACTTTTCTATTCTAATAGTCCTCGTCCGCTGCCATGAAGTTTTATTTGCTGGACTTCAGTATCTATAGCAATCCTATCTGATTCGTGAAATAAATGGGCTGCTTTAAAGAAGAAGGCAGAAGGCAGAAGGCAGAAGTGAAAAGAGTTGGAGCTAGTTTTTAAAAAGTACACTTATTTGACAAATGAATGATTTAGGATTGCTATATTAATGCTTAAATTTATTGAACCTGATAGGTCCAGATTTCTACAGGAGTCTTCTGCTTAGTATTAGGGTGGGAATAATATTTATCCCCGCGCTCGATTAATTGCCATTGATCTGATGACTCTAAGTTAGCCATCTTTGCTTTAAAATCTTGGCTGCTTTCGTAAAAATCAGGGCGCATTAAAATTATATAACCTTCTGGTTTAGTAATGCGAATTAACTCATCAAAAGCATGACTGGGAGCATGATTATAAGTAAATAATCCAACATTGATATTGGCATCAAATGAATTCGATGAGAAGTCTAAATGCTCTACCAAAACTTGCTGATATAACTCCCTATAGACATTTTTTTGACGCGCTTTATTCAAATTTACTGGGACAGATCAATAGCAACTAAGTGACGGTAGCCTTCCTGGTAGAGCCTTTGACCAACCAAGCCTGTTCCTGCCGCAGCATCTAAAATTTTTGCACAGGGATGCGCTTGAGAGCAATCTCGGCAATTTTTTGTAGTGATACGTAGTCGCCATAACCAGTAAAATCATGATCATACTCCTCAGCCCATATGTCATAGTTCGCGATAATTTATTGATTATTTTTAGAACTGTAAACTTTACTGACTCTATCTGTTATACTCATTTTTATTGCTGATAGTATTGTGCTTTTTATTAAAAATAAATCTTAACATTTAACCTTGCCCTCGGCTGAGAACTCGCATTTTAGACATTAAGTCATCTGTATCTACATAACAGCCAATTAGATACCGCGATCCACTGTTGAGATTAAAGTGGGTACGGGAATGAAGGATACGACGATTGTCAAAGGCGATTAAATCCCCTGGTTGTAGTTTGAAGCGGACTTGATAGCGACTTTCTTTGACACGTCGGTACCAGGTAAGCAGAGCGTTATAGCAGGCATCGACCTGATTGTAGGGCACTTGTAACGTACCTCGTTGGGAGGTAATGCTCCGTACTTCACGAATCTGATTATAGCGATCAAGGACAATCATTGGTCCTTCGACACGATAATCTTCTTCATTGGTACTATACTTCCATTCCCAAATCGTTTCACACAAATTGCGAAAGACTTCTGGCTCTGACTGACGCAAATCCTCTGCCACCCGAAATGCATCCACAAAAACATTCTTCTCACCCTCAGCATCATTCGTTAGGCAAAATAGCATTTGTACACCTGGCTGTAACTCACGAGTTGCCAAATCGGTATGTAATGGTAAGGCAATATTTGTGTAAGCTACACTATCAGCTAGAGGTCTGTTTATATCAGCACGGACATGGAAAAATAAACCGAAACTAGAATTGCGTAGTGACCCAATTAGGGCAGCCACGTCAGCACTCGATTGTTGTTCCGGTGGCAGATTCCGCAGTAAACCCAATCCGGTTGTGTAAATTGCTCGAATCCAGGCGGCGCTTTATTCTGGGTTGGTGAGCACAGTAGGACCATCAAAGGTAGAAACTGCTCCCAAAGATTCCCGATCCCAAAGCTTGCGCTCAAATTGAACTAGTGGAGTCAATTCTCCCTCTAGGTCGTAGGCATAGTGGCGCAACCAACCGGGATGGTAACGACTGATGTAATCTTCTGGCTGCCAGTGAATTACTAGAGACCCACTGTCGTCAACAGAAACCGATTCAATCGAGAGATTTTTGGCAACTTCATCGATTTCAAAGATTGGTTCGCGGGTAGATAGTTTAATAGAGTGTTCGGAAGCACAATTATCCCGTAGCCAAAGGGTATGAAAACGACTCTTCAACCCATCATCCCAAGTTACTTCCACCCCATTAGTTAAAAGCACTGCCTGGGTGATGAGCTGATGTGATGGGTAAGAGCTGATTCGTAAAGTAAATCTTAAGAAGTCTGAAAGCCTTGCTATGATTGTCTTTTCGGTATTAAATAGTTCAATTGTTCTATTTTAGCGCAAGCCTTATCCTACAAGGTTTAGTGCGAGTTTACGAATCAGCTCTAAGTATTAAAATCCGGTGTACGTGGTAATTCAAGGGTTTTTGTAATCATCAGTAGATTCTGTAAATTATCTAGGGTTTGCTGAAAAAGTCTTTTGGTATTGGTAGGAGTCAGGAGTTAGGAGTCAGGAGTTAGGAGAAATGGGAATTATATAGGAGGTAGTCGGAAGACAAGTCCGATGATTTTTCTGCTCTTGTCTGCCCAAAAGGCTAAGTTATTGAGCTTTTTCGACCGAAAAGCTGGCACTTTTTTCGACCCAACAAGGCTAAAACCTTTATCTGTCAATGCTTTGAGAGTTAATCAGCAAGCCCTATCTAGACAGCCTGGGAGCTATTTACTAAACTCCAGTGTCAAGATACGGCAATCGCAGTATCTTGAATAAAAGAAGCGATTGCATCAAATTTAGGACTACCAGCAGTTCTTCCAGGGGACAAGTCTTGGGGATAGGTTAATCTAAACTCTAGTTAGGATGAAACGCTCTCCTTTCCAGGAGTCCGATCCTCGATATTCTGTTCCTTCTGCAGATCAAGGGGGAACGTCTGCACATCACTAATAGTTTCAAAGTCTAAGCTGCCAACATCAATCTTGCGGACTTGACGGTTGTGTTGAGTATGGTAATAGGTTACCTTGTTTGTGAGATCCTGAGCCGTTGTCCAAAGGGTTGAACTCCGCATACCTGATTTGTCTAGATCTTCACCTTCAGATCCCTCGGATGCTCCGAGCGGAACATTAAAATTATCAAGTATACGAAACAATTCATACATCGTCTCAAGTCCGTCACTGGTTGGTCTTGCAGTTTGAGTAAAAGCAACAGCACGGATCAAACGTGATGGAGGTGTAAAATCTCCTGGAAGCCCAATCATTCCACTACCGCTACCTAATGGGCTAAAATTAATTGAGCCAATCTCCTGATCTGGAAGAGCTACAGCAGAGAGATTGACATAATTTCGTAAATTAGTGATATGCCAGTCGTATGTTGGGGCGTTAGTAATAACCCCTAGTTCCGCATCAAAGATTTGTGGTTTGCCTTGTAACCATTCAATGACGATCTGTTCACCCGAAGGATCGCTGACCATCAAGTGAATTGGTGCAGGTATCTCAAGAGCTGGTTCAACAACGTTGACCACTACGATCTGGTTTATTGCCTGACGAACATCATCTAATGTGGCACAGGTGGAAAGAAGATAGTTGGCAACATCGGTCGGTGCCATTGACTTGTCTGCGATGATTGAATCATAATCTATATATTCAGCGAAACCTGGATGATAAAAGACTCCGGCAGTTAATCCCTTTTCATTCATACCATCAAAGACAATTGGCTGATTTAGACCATCTATTCCTACTACTCCATATTTGCCAGTCCACTGTATACCAGGCAAATGGACATTCTTATCGTTAGAGAGTTCCGTAACAAACTCGTGGCCTCTGGGCAGGATCAATATTCGAGATTCTATATCAAAGACACCCCATTCCAGTGTTCGACCATAGACCATAGCACCGTCTTCTGCTGTTAGGGTGATACCTGTGCAAGCATAAGCAACAGGCATTAGGCTAATTAAACAAAACATAAAGGCTAAAGCCAATGTCAGCACTCTTGATTTTATGTTTTTCATCACTCAGCTAATTTTTGATGCTGTACACAATAAGTTATACTTTTTTTCCTGTGAAGAAGGCAACGAGTAATTATGCCTAATTTTTCCATTCTACTGAAGTTTAGACTAACCTACTTCCCCAGGGCTATTTCATTCTAAATAGGTTTTTGAGTGTGTTTTGGCTAAAGCCAGCCCGACGCTGGGCTTGAGCCATATTTTGAAAACCATTGTCCCGATATAAATTCAGAGGCAAAGTTGCGTGCCAGTGCCCAAATTTGTAAGCCTAGGTGGGGTACGAATCCGTGAAGCATCTTCCCCTTGAGTTACCGATACGGACATAATGCACTTTGTTCTCCACTCCCCAATAGCCTCGAATCCGTTTGGCAAAAGCGTCAGCCGTATCGATAAATGAGGCAACAAAGAGCGCGAGTTTCGTGGGAAACTTCAATCAGAGAAGCCCGATAGATTCGACGTTCACCACTCCACTCGAATCAGGGTGCTCAGTCGTGGTAAAATCGGCGTTGCTGAATCATGAAATGGTTTCACCTGAAAGGGGGATTTTATGATATTTTCAATAATAAATAAGAAGCCTAATTTATAATTCCAACATTTCTAATGATTTAGAATAGCAAAGAGTGCGTCGATGTAGTCTAGCCAAATAATGTTTTAATCTCATATTTTCATTTTATATTCTAGTCATATAAGTTGTCTTAGTTAAATGATCAATATCATCAAGAAATATTTTATAGACAACATATTTATCAGTAACATACCAAAAGCTATGCCAACATTGTCTTGATGCAGTCGCTCATGGTTTGAATTTACCGTAAGATAGTGGAGCCTTATTAAAAAATATTTAACCCTTTTCTGCATAACCTGCTAACTATAAAGGCTCCACTATCTAAGGTTTTGTCTCCGGGGGAAACCCCCAAGACCGCGCTGCATCGCTTTACGCTCTTCCAAAGCTTTTTAAAAGTTTCCGAACTCCGGTCACCAACTATAAAGTTTAAAATTCCGGGATAGCGCTTGTTAGCTGCGGTCCTTTGAAGTTACCGTAAGAGAGTGGCTAGAAGTTTCCGTAGAGAAGGGTAGCCTTTATAGTTGGTCGGCTGTGAGTAAAAGGGTTAAGTCTTGTTTAGTAAGGCTACCCTTCTCAAGGATTCAGCTCCGGCCTTTATAGAGACAGGTTATGGGTAATAGTTTGAAGTTATCTGAAATAAGGCCGGAGATGAAACCTTAGAATAAAGAAGCCTTTATAGGCGAAAGGCTATGGGTAAAAGGGATAAAACTCATGGAATAAGGCTTCTTTATTCTTACGGTAACTTCAAACCACTCTCTAAGGTTTCGTCTCACACCCAAACCTTGTTTTTTTTTAACAAAGGTTTGTAGCACATCTATTTCAGTAATTTCAGGGATTTATGAGCGTGAAACATACATCTTTTAAGCGTAAACTAATTTTTTTTACCCAACCTATTATGGTGGTATGGTGAACACCAGTCACTCTTTATATGGCTCTAAAGCCCATGCCATTTAGATACATTTTTAAGCATAGCAATTTAGTTTTTTCATCGTAACCACGCTCAGTTTTAACCTCTATAAATTGTCGTCCACATTCGTTGCATTTATATCTTTGTTTTCCTCTTTGATGACCATATTTATGAGTTTTATTGCTATGACATCTAGGGCATTCCATGGTTTTATTTTTAGTATACCATTTTTGGGTTCAGCAACGCCGGAAAATCAGGTATACCATCAAGTTGATCACGCTTTACTGACGGTGCGTTATTTTTGCGGTAACTTCTGACCCGGTTTAAAAACACGGGGTTTTGGCTTGGGTAATTCCAGAAAATGGCAAAAATAGCGGTTTTATCACCAAAAATTCCTATTTTTGGGAGATGTGGCGATTTACCGAGGGAGGATGTCAAGAAGCCGCAATTCTAAACCCAGCATGTTGATAGAAGTAGGGACGGAACCAGTTACGATAGAATGTGGATGCTTCTGTTCCAGTAGTCACCCAAGCACCACCAAGCATCATGTTATGTTGGGTATCAAAGAAGGGAGCAGAATAATCTTCATAGAGCCGATGGGGCTTGAATCCTGGTAGCGGCTTGAAGTCATCACTCAGCCACTCCCATACATTCCCCCGCAAGTCATAGAGTCCAGCAGGACTTCTAGCAGTTTCTAACATACCCACTGGGCTAGGTGAGCCAAACTTGAGATTTAGATTGTAATCCTGTATCGCAAAGGGGTCTTGCTTTAGAGTCGTGCTACTTTCATCCCTGCCAGCAGTAGCAAGATTCCACTCCGCTTCACTCATCAAACGAATCCCTTGCCCCTTCCAACGACAGTAAGCCATAGCTTCATGGTGATTCACTTCAACCGGCCAATCGAGAGGAAGGTCAATCTCGTCAAACATGGCTCGATACTTGTAGCCACTATTAGTAGGTATCCAGAATTTAGGGTGCTTGATATTATAGGTTGTCTTCCACATCCAGGATTCTTTATCCCAGTAATCTGGATTATCGTAGCCATTATCATTCACAAACTCCAGAAATTCTCCGTTGGTAATCAGATACTCACTGGCTAAAAGCGGTTTAACCTCCACCGAACGATTGCCATATTCACTATCCCAGCCATAGGTAGGATAATCTTCTGGTTTACCAAGTTCTACCGAACCCCCAGAAACTTGGAGCATTTCATTCTTGGAAACCTTGCCATTAGAAACAGCATAATTCCAGCTGTCAGGACGTTCAAGCCGCTCTACAGGCAGTTGTCGGATCAGCATCGAAGAGGTTTCAAAGTGCGTGCGACTGTGTTCAATTCCCATCATCAGCGCCCAAAGAGGATGATTTTGATGAATTGGCAGATTCAGAGGAGTCTTTTCGATAGTTTCTATAACCACCCCATACACTTGATCTCGATAGCGCCAAACCTCTTCCACTGTCGGCCAGTGGATATCTTTGGTTGCTTGATCGAGTTCTTCAGGAGTTTCCGGGTCCACACCAATCTCAAACAGGATTTCATAGTTAGGATTAATGGGTTTATCTAATAACCCAACCCCAAGGAATTTATTGATGTAGAAAACAGCCGAGTGACCCAAATAGAAAATCAGACGGTTTCTTAATGGGTCGGGACTCATATAGAATGTTTCTTCACCAACCAGACTTTTCATCAGAACATCTTCGAGTTCCCATGAATTCTTAAAGTAATTGATAATGGTTTCGCGACTGCAGCTGTCAAGGCGAGGGAATTGAGTAGATTCGAGAGTATCCATGGTTTGAGTGCCAAATATTATTCTTAAACTTAGGGGTGTCTATATTCAGCGGTCAGCGGTCAGTGGTCAGTGGTCAGTGGTCAGCGGTCAGTAGTCAGCGGTCAGCGGTCAGCAGTCAGTGGTCAGCGGTCAGCGGTCAGTGGTCAGCTAAAGGCTGATAACTGATAGCTGTTCGCGTAGCGTGCGCGTAGCGCGTAGCGCTTAAGCTGATAGCTGATAGCTTACAGGTCGATTACACACCCTGTATCTGACACAGGAGTAAACCAAACCATTGCTTGGTATCAGTCCAAGCCTGAACTGTGTTTAGTCCCCGACCTTTTAGATAGTGCTGCATCTGCTCCAAATTGAATTTGCGAGAAATTTCTGTAAGGATGCTTTCTCCTGCTTGGAAATCAACGGTTAAATCCAGGCTGGCTAAGCGCACAACATGGGTTTCCTGGCAATGTAAATACATCTCAATCTGACTTTCTGATTGATTATAAATCGCCTGATGGGTAAAGCGATCGAGGTCAAAATTTCCTTGGAAACGCCAGTTCAGATGTGCTAGCATATTCAGGTTAAATGCCCCATTAACCCCCTGACTATCGTTATAGGCAGCTTCCAGAATCTCCTTGGGTTTTTGTAAGTCAATGCCCAGCAAAAAGTAATCTCCTGGTGCTAGTAAACCTGTCATTTTATCAAAAAAGCGATCGCACTGTTCAGGAGCAAAATTCCCCAAGCTACTACCCAAAAAGAAAACCATCCGTCTAGGTAATGGTGTTGGAGTTAATTGGCTCAGGGCGTGTTCATAGGTTCCCACCTGACCCTGAACCTTTAACTTGGGATAATCCAACAACAGCTGCTTGGCACTCTCTTCAAGAATCTCCCCACTGACATCAATAGGAACATAGCGCAACGGATATCCCTGGTTTTCATAGGCATCCAACAACAAGCGAGTCTTGGTAGAACTGCCACTACCCAGCTCCACCAATTCGCAAGCTCCCGTAAATTGGGCTACTTCTACAGCATACTGTTGTAATATTTCTGCCTCTGTGCGGGTGGGATAATATTCCGGTAATTCGCAGATTTGCTCAAATAATTGGGAGCCTTTTTCATCGTAAAAGTAACGAGGTGGCAAAGATTTCGGCCTTTGGGTTAATCCTCGAATGATATCTTTGCCATCATCTGTTGCAGTAGGCAGGTTGGCACTCCCGAGATAGTTAATTCCTAGGCGATCCTCACTGAATCTCAGATTCTTTGTGGTCTCTTGAAAAGTTGTTGACATAATACTCTTTTAAATTTAGTTTGCCAAAAACAGTTTTCCAAAAACAGTACATTTATACTGCGTGAACTACCCCGACCTACTTGGCCTATGGCCACGCTACGCGAACGTAGAGGTCGGGGCTTCCAGTTTCACAGAAGAATGCCTTAACTTGGACGGACGTCCGCGTCTTGGTCTTACTTCTTCTCCGCTGGCGTTGACCTCCCCCGTCCCAGAGGAGGATAGCATCCTGATCCCTTCTGCTCTAATATTTTTTGCCGCATTACCATCTCTATCGTGGTGAGTTCCACAACTTGGACAAACCCAAGACCTGACATCAAGTGGCAACTCTTTGATTTGGTAATGACAATTAGAACAGGTTTTAGAGCTGGGGAACCACCGGTTTATCTCCACCAATACCTTTCCTTCTTTTTCGCACTTATAAGATAGAAAATTTACAAAGGTTCCCCAACCTAGATCAGAAATTGCTTTAGCTAGTTTATGGTTACGAACCATGCCCTTGACGTTTAGGTTTTCGACTACCACTACTTGATTATGATCCACTATCTTTCTAGATAGTTTGTGCAGGTAGTCTTGGCGGACATTTCCAATCCGTTCGTATACCTTAGCTACAATCTTTCTGGCCTTTATGCATCTATTGCTTCCTTTTTTCTTTCGGGTGGCAATCCGTTGTTTTTTGGCCAGTTTATTTTCGTACTTGACTAAATGTTTAGGGTTAGCAAATTTAGAGATATTTTCGCCATCGTAGGTTATAGCAAAATCCTTGATACCCAAATCAATCCCGATTGTTTTCCCATCCTTGGACACCTTTGAGCTACTATAATCATATTCCATCAGCACAGAGGCGTAGTATTTCCCAGAAGGAGTCTTACTGACTGTAACAGTCTTGATTTCCCCGTCCAGCGGGCGATGAATTACTGCCTTTACAACTCCCAGTTTTCCAGGGAATTTAAGACAATCGCCCACTTGCTTGACTTTTTGAGGATACTGAATTGATTGGCGATGATGATAGGACTTGAATCTAGGGTATTTTGCCCTACCCTCAAAAAAATTTTGATATGCACGACTAAGATTGAGACTCACAGATTGCAAGACTTGAGAGTAACAATCTTTTAGCCATTCAGTTTCTTTTTCTTTTTTGAGTTTTGGCAACATAGAGTTAAGCGCAGATTGTTTTAGCCCTTTGCCAGTCTCTTGGTAAGTTTCTATACACTGATTTAGAGCATAATTCCACCACCATCGAGCACATCCAAAATGCTGAGCAAGAATCTGAATCTGCTCTTGAGTGGGATAAATCCTGACTTTGACAGCTTTATGTTTCACTGCGCTTGCCTCTGTTATCGACCTCTGTTACTATTATATAGATTTTGCAGTAATACGTCAAGTTTTAGGCTTTTCAATATAAGTGATCGTATCGCTATCCATCCCCACCGTGAAAGACGGTGGGGAATTCCGCGAGTTTTGTTAAGACATGATCTGATTAGCACCGGTTAAGAGTACCATAATTTTTACCAGTTTTGAATAGCTCTTACTTTGGACAGCGAACCCAGGGAGCTATACTTTGTCGATTCTGAGGCCAGGACAAATCCATCTAAAAATAAATCTAAATTATTTTGACAACTAAGTAATAGTGTGATATGTAATCATCAAAGTTAACTTGAGCACCAAATATGAGATAATGAATTCATCACTAATTTTTATAAGTTGAGTTGTCTGACACATGAAAAACGGCGTCTTAATGCAAAGCGCGAGTGGGTGAAACCCCCGTAAGACATAACCGGAGGATGGGGGAGCCTTGTATTGATGCACTTAAAATTAGATAGATTAATCACGAAAAATAAAAATAGATGACATTAACAAATGATAGTTTTACCGATGGGTTTTCTGATTCAGTAGGTACCCTGCTGACTGCCTGACACATCTTGGAAAATGGCAGTCATCAAGGGGTGCAGTGCTTCGAGCGAATACGAGTAAACCAGATTCGGTCGTAGTAATGCTGCTCAGCCTTCAAAGAAGCAAAGCTTGGTTGCGGGTCGCGGGGTAACTTGAACACAGGGGTTAACAATTGGCGTCCAATGTTCGTGAACCCCCTTGAGCCAGCGTAGACCTATTTTGAGATAACTGATGCCTCGCCGCCAATGGGGATTGACCTTTGGTCACGCTACGCGAACAACTTGTTGACGCAAGCGGTGCAAGTTGTACGGCCAGACAAAGAGTAGTGCTGTTTTGGAGAGCGAAAGCGGCCACTAAGTATAAGCGTTCGAGAGCTTCGGGGGAGTTAATCCGAGAATCTTCCAGTTCATTTGCTCCTGATTTGCTACCCTTGAAACAACTCTTCGACTCCTTACCGCTCTGCGTATTGCCACAAGGAAATCAAAGTAGGAGATTCATCAGTAATAACTGCCCAGGGTTCTTTGACACCTTTGACAGTAGCCAGTACCAAGTTACAATGATACAAACCATCTTCCCACAAGCCTACATTGTGATAGAATGCCGCTTCTCCTAAGGTCGGCCAAAGATAACTCAATTCAAGGGGATAGCGGCGGGGGCCATGGAGCAGTAAATCACGCTCGGAGCCGTAGGCAGTAATGCCAACCACTGGCTTGCAACCAACTCATCAGGTTATGATTGGCTTGCGCCTCGATCCGCTAACAGCATCACATCGGGGTGATACGTTACGAACCACCGGGCTTTCCGCAACAGTGGTTTGTACTCCCGGAACTTTACAGTGGCGCTGCTATGTTCTAGCACCCGCCAGAACAGAGGCACTGCTCGACCACAACAAATTACACATAAATGAATCATACAGTAGCGATTCCATAATACTGTGGTGTCTAAGGCTAAATAGAGACGATGATTTTGCCAGCCTCTCAAGGCTACCAGTACCAAAGGTACATAGAGCGCTTCTACCCTAATTCGGTTGTTGACAAGAAATCTACTCCAACGACGTTCCACACTCATCGCTTTTTGGGCGCGGCATTGAACGTAAGGCTCCCAAGCGGGTAAGCTAAGCTGACCACTACAGATCAGGCCGCTAACCATCCAGGCTTCGACTTTGAGGTGACGCAAATCGCAGTAGTTACTATATTGACGCAGGAGGTCCAATAGTTGACTATAGAGACGGGTAGAGTTTGACATCAGAAAAGGCTGTTTTTGTAGTAACTCTAGCAACTCAAGCCACTCTACCCTTTTTGACTCAAAACCTTGTCCCCAGCACCAAGGGTGCTCCGGCAAACAGTTGAAGATCTCGATAGCCCTTGGATTGTCGGTAGCGATTCGGGCAAAGCCCGACGCTACGCGAACACCAACGAATCCTAGTCCGAGTGCGGGCATAAGCTGAGCTTTTAAAGATCCCGTTCTTGTAGGCTTTCGAGAACTTCTGTCAGGCAGTCAGGGTACCCTGGAGAGCCTGCAGAAATCTGCGATCGCATACTTATTCTCAGATCCAAGACTACAGATAGTCAAACTCAACGACCAAGAATATATGGATTGCCAAATTGCCTATCGCAGTCAGCAGAACGAACAAGAGATGATGCTTGAAGCCACACTTCAGGCTATAGACGATAAGATGTCTTCACAAGAAGATTACAGCATCCTTAGCATCGGTTGTGGGAGCGGATTGTTTGAGAAACCTTTTTTGGAAAAGCTTCTTTCTCTAAACAAAACTATCCATTTCGTCGGCATTGATCCCAACGAAGCCGAATGTGTAAAAGCACAAGAATGGTGTGATAAAATCAGGATATATCACACCGATAAATTTAATTTTAAAATTAATACTGTTGGATTTGAATCTTTTCAATCACGTCAAGGTTTTGATATCATACTGTTAATTCATTCCCTTTACTACTTTTCTGACATTAAAACCTTATTTCGGAAAATTTACGAACTTAGCCGGGAAGGAGGAATGGTAATTTTAGGGGTAGCTAAAAGACAGTTACTGAATGAACCTTTTTACCATGCAACTCAGCGACTATACGGAAAATATCCGTGGTTTAGCGATGATGTAAAGCAACTCCTAACTGAAAGCAATTTACCGTTTCGTCAAGAAAAAATTGATTTTACAACAAACATTACAAAATGTTTTGACAAAGAGTCTGAGTTGGGGAAACAGTTACTAAATTTTATAGTTGGTGCCAACACGGAATTTTTTTCACCCTTACAATTGCGATTGCTCCTAGACTACTTTGGCACGAGTTCGCAAAAGATGGAGGGGGGAGAAATAATGCTTCCACACTCCGTAATTTTATTTTATATTGAAAAACAAAGGGTATCCGCTTAAAGTGGTAAAACTCTAACGGGACGGTGGGCCGCTCCACCATCCCGCCTTAAGTTAGTTAGTAGCCAAAATAAAACATATCCTACATCTGAAACAGCCATGAAACAAAACACTGACAATCTCAATCCTTCTCAAGACTACTATCAAAAAAGTAATCTAGATCTAGACTCTTGGTTCAAAATTACTTTGATAGATTACGAAGAGCTTGTTAATAGTCATCGATTTTTAAAAATAATCGATTCATTTGGAAGTGATACGATAAAACTTTTAGATATAGGTTGTGGAACAGGAGTTTTACCAGATTTATTAGATAAAAAAATTGATAGTGAACTCAAGCTATCATCTGATTTGCTAGATGTTTCAGACTATTGTCTGAATCAATGTAGTTCAGTGTTCAATCAATTAAAACACTTTCAGGCAAATCAAGGGTTCTTATCTTCTACAGAAACTATTGAAACAGCAATTCCCAAAAGTAGCTACTACGATCTTATTTGGGCAATTCATTCATTTTATACTGTAGACATTAATAAAATTCAGGATATCCTACAGCATATTAGGACATTGCTCAAACCCAGTGGTATTTTTTTGATGTATCAAGCAAGTTCAGATTCTTGTTACCATCAATTATATAATTTTTATCTAAAAAAATACGAACAGCCGAATAACTATAGAAGATTTATAACAGCAGAAGATATCCAATAAAACTTAGATTTACTCGAATTGCAGTACGATGTGATCGATTTTGATTATAACCATGAAATTGATTGTGAATATCGAGATTTGCTAGAAGCTTATTTAAAACAATGTATCCTTAATAATTATGTTGATGTACTTTCCTTATTTAAAGAAAAATTATTACAGTATTTGAATCCAAAAACTAATCAATTTAGCTTTAAGCAAAAAACAAAACTGATAATTGTTAAAAAACACTAATTCAATAACTAACCATTCACGAACATCATTAACAATAGGTAAATAGCTAAAAACATCATAGTAGAGATATGAAAAAAATTTTTAATTTATGTTTTGAGGTAGAATTTTTTATAAACGTTGATCCCCCCTACCAAAAAGTCTGGAATTATCTCCCCTGTAGCTTCTCTGGGGAAGATCACCATGAAGTTGTCTAAATAACTTATAGGATAACGTTAAGTAGAAAAGCCAACTTTTAAAACCAAGTTTGAAAACCAAAGATAAGTCATGAGACCAACTCCTATCCCTCCAAAGCCAGGTCAAGAATCGGTTTGGGATTACCCCCGTCCCGCCCGATGGGAAGACACTAGCAAGCACATCAAGGTGATTTTTAATGGTACAATTCTGGCTGAAACCAGGCAAGCGAAGAGGGTGTTAGAAACTAGTCATCCTCCCAGTTATTACATCCCCCGAGAAGACATCAAGCTTGAACATCTGATCGAAACACCTCGTAAAACTTTTTGCGAGTGGAAAGGCTGGGCTTGTTATTACAAGGTTTTGGTAGGTGAAAAAGAAGCAAATAATGCCGTTTGGTGTTTCTTCGATCCAACTCCTGATTTTGTCCCGATTAAGGGATATTGTTGCTTTTATGCTCGTCTGATGGATGCCTGCTATGTAGATGATGAGTTAGTCACTCCCCAGCCTGGTGAATTTTATGGTGGCTGGATCACTAAGGATATTGTTGGACCTTTCAAGGGAGAACCAGGAACAATGGGTTGGTAGACGGGTTGGTAGATTGGGTAAATAGTGGTTTACTTTTGAGAGCAGTCGAGGGGGACGATTACTTGCCCCCCTCCCAATTAGATCTGATAGATCTAGACGTGCCCGTTTCGGTTCTAACCTGAAGAAATTTACAACAACCCAGCAAAATGTAGCGGTCCAGTACCACTAATCAACTCCAACAGTAAAGCAATAAACCCAATCATAGCCAGACGACCATTCCAAACTTCTGCTGCTGTAGTCATGCCCCACTCCCACCGCTCGGGAGGGTAAATTTTGACTGTCTTTGGCGGACGAATGACCTCGGAGAGTTCACGGCTGGGTGATTCGAGAGCGTCAACTACCAAATTTGTCAAAGACTCAATAAATAGGGGATGGGTATTGAGGGCTGGTACCCGCTCAAACTGCTTAATCCCTGATTCTTCTGCTATTTCTCGATACTCAATGTCGATTTCTTGGAGGGTTTCAATATGTTCCGATACAAAACTAATCGGGACTACCAGCAACTCTTGAGTATTGTTAGCTCCGAGTTCTTGCAACGCATCTTCGGTGTAGGGTTGAAGCCATTCTACCGGACCAACCCGACTTTGATAGGCCAGAGTATGGGGATTGGGGCGGTTGAGGGTTTTCATAATTAAGGAAGTGCAATCCTCAATTTCTTGCTGGTAGGGGTCTCCAGCTTCTGTGACATAGCTGATGGGTACACCGTGAGCACTGAAGAAGATATGAACTTGATCAGGATTAGAAAACTTATCGAGTTCCTGAGCAATTAAATCAGCCATGGCTTGTAGGTATTGTGGCTGCTGGTACCAGGAGGGAATGACTGTGTGTTCAATCTTGCTCAGGTCTGGGTCTTCTTTCCACAGACTTTCTAGCAGACGGAAGCTAGAACCACTGGTGCTGATGGAAAACTGGGGATAAAGCGGTAAAATAACTAAGCGTTCGATACCATCGGCTTTGATGGTTGCGATCGCTTCTTCAGTGAAAGGATGCCAGTAACGCATTCCCACATAGACACTGACCTCTTGCCCTTTTGTTTGCAAATGTTCCTGGAGGGCTTGAGCCTGGGCGTCTGTAATCTTCCTTAGAGGGGAACCACCACCAATTTGCTTGTAGTTCTCCTGGGAGATCTTAGCACGCTTAGTGGAGATTAGCCAAGCCAGGGGTTTTTGCAGCCACGGAAAAGGCAGGCGAATAATTTCCGGGTCAGAAAACAGGTTGAATAGAAAGGGACGAACATCCTTTAACTGATCTGGCCCACCTAGATTAAGCAATAATACCCCAACACGACCCATAGTTAACACAGCTTCCCATAACTTTCATATTTGTTACTCATTTTAACAATATATTTTTTAACTTAAATTTGCAACAAGAAACACAGATCTTTACTAAGGAGTGAGTAGTGGCAACAGTTCTTAGAGCTTGGAGTTATCAGTACCAATGGCTGTATGATAGTATTTCCCGGATCGCGGCTTTGAGCGTAGGTGGAGAGAGACGATTCCGCCAGCTACCGTTACAGGGCTTAACAATTCATTCAGGAACCAAAGTGCTAGATCTATGTTGCGGCAGTGGTCAGGCCACCCAGTTCTTGGTGGAATTGTCTGAGCATGTCACAGGCTTAGATATTTCTCCACTATCCCTAGAGCGAGCACAACGGAATGTTCCCCAAGCCAACTATGTAGAGGGTTTGGCTGAACAGATGCCCTTTCCAGATGCTCAATTTGATATAGTTCACACCAGCGCCGCACTCCATGAAATGACCCCTGAGGTGTTGCAGCAGATTATTCAGGAGGTTCACCGGGTGCTTAAACCAGGAGGAGTGTTTACCCTGGTGGATTTGCACAAGCCAACTAATGTTTTGTTTTGGCCAGGGTTAGCGGTATTTATGTGGTTGTTTGAGACCGAGACAGCTTGGCAATTACTAGAGACTGACTTGGTCAAGGGGCTTGAGCAAGTGGGGTTTAAGGTATGCGATCGCTCTTTGCACGCAGGTGGTAGTTTACAGGTGATTCAGGTGACGAAAGCGTAAAGGCCGACAGTAACCAAAAAACCTACCCGAAGGGAAGGCCAAGGGCGAACAACCTTCAACCTTCAACCTTTAACCTTCAACCTTCAACCTTCAACCTTTAACCTTCAACCTCCCCTGCACCCAACGCCAAAGGCTAACAACCAAATAACCTTCAACTATATAATCCACCTACATATTCCCCATAACCGTTGTAAGGTAGGGTGGGTCGTCTGTCCCAGGATAAGTTTGGACCGCTACTGATGAATTTTTCTGTAGCTTGTGACCATCTGGGGTGAGGCTTATTGGGGTTAACATTTGCCTCAAAGTCATATTCATAGGAATTAATAGTATTCCAGTAAGTAGCTGGCTGGTTAGCTAAAAACTCCACTTTGACTATAGATTTTGCTCCTTTAAAACCATATTTCCAGGGCACTACCATGCGAATAGGAGCACCATGTTGCTTGGGTAATAGATGACCATAAATACCAATAGCAAAAAATGCTAGTTCGTTAGCCATTTCCTCAACACGTAAACCTTCCGTATAAGGCCAAGGTAAGGAACCAAGGTGTATGCCTGGACCAATAGTAATTTTGCGGTCATAATAGGAGGTAAATCGCACAAATTTAGCCTCTGAAGTAGGTTCTACTGCTTTGATCAGCGCTTTCATCGGAAATCCGATCCAGGGTAGCACCATTGACCACGCCTCTACACAGCGGAAGCGATAGATCCGCTCTTCGATCGGAAATTTAGTTTGGAGATCATCTAGGTCATAGGTTTGGGGATTTTTGACTAATCCGGTTACCTCTACCTTCCAGTCTTTGGTTGGTAAATTTTGCGCTGCTTGCCAGATCGATTTACTGCCGCCAAATTCATAAAAATTGTTGTACTGTCCAGCGAGCTCCTCATCAGTGATCGGTCTGTCAACACTGGCAAAAGCTGGATTGGTTGCTAAGGATTTGAACTTGGGTTGATTTAGGGTTTCCCAAAGAGCTTTGTCTGAGGCAGAGGAACCTTGACAACCAAGAATTGATAGCATTCCAGTGCCTAGGCTGGCACCAACTAAATTTTTGATAAAGCGACGTCGGTTAAAATAAGCCGTTTCTGAGGTGACTTGTTGCTCTGGCAGTTCCCAGGACTTTGGTACACGAATGATGGTCATAAAGTAAGTGATATTGTTGACGGTGAGCTTTTAGCAGTCAGCCTAAACAGGCTAGTCGAGCTTATAGCTGGCAAGGGTAGCTTTTCAAGTAGTGCCTTGACTGATAGCGTGGGTTAAAACCTTAAGGTAAGCATTCAGCTATCATCCGCGTAGCGTGACCATAGGCCAAGGCCAAAGCTTACCTCTTTTATTGAAAAGCTGATAGCTGATAGCTGATAGCTTAAGTTATGCTTGTACAAAGTTATAGTTAAAATTACTACCGCTTATTTTTTTTATAAGGATGTATTCGGATGCCAGATTAATGTCAAGACTACTAAAATAAAAATAAATAAATAAAATAAGGTAAATAAAAAAACCAGGAGAAAGCTGATGATCCGTAAAACAATAGTTATAGTAGGAATCGGCTGGATAGCTGTGGGATTGGTACCTCTTGCTTATGCTCAGTCAGGAGCGCAGTCTAGTGAGCCAAGCGGTTCAGTAACCCTGTCTGGTGACACCCTCCGCCAAGTTAATGGTCGCACGGTCTCAGACGATTATGGCACCTTTTTCCCAACATCACTAGAGCTAGAGGAAACGGAAGGCTTAGGTAACAATTTACAGCCTAAGTTCAAGGTTGGCTCAAGGGACAATGTAGACATAGTTTTTGGGGATGTCATCCAGCAGGAAGAACTTAATGTGTTTCCTCAATCCTCAACTACTCGCAATACTCAAAAAGTCCAGTTGGCGGTTCCACTTAGAGAGTAAAGGTTGAGTACAAGGCAAGTTCTAACCACTGATAGCTAAAGGGTTACTCAACCTCTGGTTCACCAGTTCAGTAGCCAGGCTAATTGCAGCCTTCATGCTAGTAGCGTTAGCAATGCCAAGACCAGCAATATCAAACGCTGTGCCATGATCAGGAGAAGTGCGCACAAACGGTAAACCGATGGTAGTATTGATCGCTCGGTCAAATGCCATAAGTTTGACAGGAATTAAGCCCTGGTCATGATAAAGTGCCAAATAAGCATCATAAGCATCATCAGCGTACTGCTGATGGTTGCCGTACCAAGCCTGACCAGGTTTTACCCAAAGAGTGTCAGGAGGTACTGGTCCATCTAATTGGATAGTCGGGCGTTGCTGGCGCTCTTGCTCTAGCCAGGGAATCAACCAATCTTGTTCTTCACAACCTAGCTGACCCTGCTCACCACTATGAGGATTTAACCCAGAAATCGCGATTCGAGGTTTCTTGATGCCAAAATCCCTACCCAAGCAGGCTATCAGTAAGTCTAGTTTACTCGCCATCAATAGTGGGGTTAAGGTGTTTGGTACTTGACTTAAGGGAATATGTGTGGTAGCTAAAAGTGTACGTAGCACCCAACCACTATGGGGCGATCGCGCTACGAACAGCATCCCAAATTGTTTGACACCAGAATACTGGGCTAGCACTTCAGTTTGACCAGGATAATCATGTCCTGCCGCTTTCCAGAGAGACTTGGCAATGGGTGCGGTCACAATACCATCAAACTGACCACGTTGGGTGAGTGCGATCGCATTTTCGAGATACACAAAACTAAGAGCACCACTAGCCGCATTACCAACACCTGGGGTGATTTGAGGCCGTTGTCCATAATCCAACTCAATGTCAAGGATTGATAATGTCTCTGGGGAAGCTAAAGTAGCTACATCTTCAACCCCCTGCTGACGTAGCTGGGTGTAAGCCCCATTCAAGAGGTACCGACTGCCAATCACCGTTATCTCACAATTGCTAGTGACTTGGGAATCTGCCAATGCCTTGAGGACAACTTCTGGTCCAATGCCTGCTGGATCTCCCAAGGTCACCGCTAACCGAGGAAGCCTTGGTGGTGAGTTAAGTTTTCCTGTCAAAGACATCTTCTGATGGTTTGTTGACAAGTCTGACATCATTCCTCAACACTCCCGGATCCTAACCCCTTTGCTGAAATAGTCTTGCTCAGGATTTCCATAGGATTGCTATATTTTGGCACCCTAGTCATGATACCTTGTAACAAAAGTACATAGGAGATCATAAAACAATGGGTACAGAAATTTTCAATGCAGCATTTTTGTCCTTCACCTTGATTCTTGTGGGTTTGGGCTTAGGCTTCTTATTACTCAAAATCCAGGGAGTGTCAGAATAGTTTCTAGTGAATGGGTTATGGGGTAACGGCTGTGGGGTTTGGTCAAGAATTCTTTCACAGTTTTCTTCCAAATCCATGACTGATGCTGTCTAACGCCTCAACCCATTCTCCCACACCCCTCACCGTGGGCAAAGCCTATTGAATACCAGAAACATGAGATATCGACAAAATTTCTGATATAATCTTATAGAAACTTAAAGATTCCTTACTAAAATTACTATAATGAACTTGTTGGTCGTCGGTGCAACTGGCACCTTAGGAAGACAGGTGGTTCGTCGTGCACTGGACGAGGATCATCAGGTACGCTGTCTTGTACGCAGTCCACGAAAAGCCTCTTTCCTAAAAGAATGGGGAGCAGAACTAGTACAAGGAGACCTCTGTGTTCCAGAAACCCTGCCAAAAGCCCTGGAAGGGATCACAGCTGTCATTGATGCGGCAACATCGAGACCAACAGATTCTCTGACCATCAGACAGGTAGACTGGGAAGGAAAAGTTGCCCTAATTCAAGCTTCTGTGGCTGCTGGTATAGAAAGATATGTCTTTTTCTCAATTCTGGGAAGTGAGAATTTTCCTCATGTCCCACTGATGGAAATAAAACACTGTACAGAACTATTTCTGGCAGAATCAGGATTGCCACACACAATCTTGAAACCGAGTGGCTTTATGCAAGGCTTAATTGGTCAGTATGCGATCCCGATTTTGGATGGACAGGCGGTTTGGATTACAGGAGAAACCTCTCCCATCGCCTATATGAACACCCAGGATATTGCTAAGTTTGGCATTCGTGCTCTTGAAGTTCCAGAAACAGTAAATCAGACATTCCCGGTGGTGGGAACCAGAGCCTTTAGTACCTACGAAATCATTAACCTGTGTGAGCGGTTGTCCGGTAAAGATGCTAAAATAGCCCGACTCCCAATAAATTTTTTGCGGGGTATGCGGCGATTCGTGAGATTTTTTCAGTGGGGGTGGAATGTGGCAGATCGGCTTGCCTTTACTGAGGTGCTAGTGAGCGGGAAACCTCTAGATGCACCGATGGATAAGGTATACGAGGTATTTGGCCTAGACCCTAAGGAAACCACAACTTTGGAAGAATATCTGCAAGAATACTTTAACCGGATTATGAATAAGCTCAAAGAAATCGATTACGAGAAAGCTAAAAAGAAGTCTAAGAAGAGGACTCCTTTTAAATCTAAATCCTAGATATTTCCTGGAAAGATGCAGCGAGGTCTTGGGGAGCCAGTGGTGCAAAAGTTGGTCTCAACGGGGCTTCCAAGGTGCTGATGGCAGCGTGACCACACAGCCGGTCCCCATAGGGCGACTGCATCAAGACATTACCTGATTAAATGACAATTGTCTATGATGTTCCAGATAATTTATTTCAAGTAGTTCAAGACGGGGACTGGTGAGTATACCAAAAGCAGGCATTATCTACAACGACCTTAAACCAATGGCTTGTAGCGTTGCTGAAGAGTTGCACAACCAATTGAGGACTGCGGGTTGGGAAGTGTGTATGGCGACAGGGGTTGGGGGAATTCTGGGTTATTCGAGTCCTCAATCACCAGTGTGTCATACACCAATGGACAAACTAGCCCCCCCTGGTTTTGATGACCAGATGGCTTTCGCAATTGTATTGGGGGGAGATGGTACAGTACTAGCGGCTTTTCGCCAAGTGGCTCCCCAAGGGATCCCTTTGCTAACGGTGAATACAGGTCACATGGGTTTCTTAACAGAGACCTATGTCAATCAGTTGCCTTCTGTCTTGGAACAGGTCATGGCAGAAGAGTATGTTATAGAAGAACGGTCGATGCTTTCTGTGCAGATCCTGCGAGATGAGAGGATTTGGTGGGAGGCACTTTGTTTAAATGAAATGGTATTGCACCGGGAACCGTTGACGAGTATGTGCCATTTTGAGGTACAAATAGGACATCACGCACCAGTGGATATTGCCGCTGATGGTATAATAGTATCAACACCCACTGGCTCTACTGCCTATTCTCTAAGTGCTGGAGGACCAGTATTAACTCCTGAGGTGCCGGTGTTGCAACTTTTGCCCATCTGTCCCCATTCTTTGGCATCTCGGGCATTAGTCTTTGCCGACACAGAGCAATTAACCATTTTTCCCGCTACTCCCAATTCGATGGTGATGGTAGTTGATGGCAATGGTGGTTGCTACGTAATACCAGAAGATAAAATAAAAGTTAAGCGATCGCCTTACTCCGCTCGATTTATCCGTTTGCAAGCACCAGAGTTTTTCAGAGTTTTGCGAGAAAAGTTAGGGTGGGGGTTGCCGCACATTGCTAAACCGACCTCTGTGGAGTTGCCTTAGAGTTTACATCCATGTAACCAGAAAATGTAGTTTCTGGTGGTGTGTGGTGGTGTCCGATATCCATAATATTTAATCGGTGAAACGCAACTTTGGATCAGGGGGGCTTGTGCAACCTTTGCCCCGGTAAGATAGGAGTATCCACCAGCAACTGGCTATTCACGGTCGGTACTTAGGCAATCAACCCAAACTATTCTATGTCTGCTTTGAATCGCAATACTCGTCGTCGGCTCAATAAATTACAACAGACTTCCAGTGTGTGGGAGGGAGACCGCCGTCCCCTGTCAGTTATTGGTAACAATCATCAACAGCCGGATGGTGAGGGTCATAATGATTGCATTCTTTGGGTGGATGGCTCGGAAGGCATTGTCAGGGCAATGGATTTAGTATCACCAACCATGGGACCAGAAGCGATTGTTCGTGCCCTTATGCAAGCCATGGAACATCCCCAAAGCCCCGCCAGACCAGCACGACCCTCAAAGATTGTTGTTCGTAATCGAGAAATTCAGTTCTTTTTGCGAGGTGTCCTTCAAGGGTTAGACATTGGCATTGATTATGTACCCAATTTACCCTTGATTGACGAACTGTTTCGGGGATTTGAGGAAATGGCGGCTACTCGACAACCCCAGCTACCACCTAAGTATGCCGACCTACTTATAGAAAAAGCCTATGAAATTTGGCATGAAGCTGCTTGGGAAGTAGTGGCTGATCATCAGATTATCTCAATTGAATTAAATCGCTGGGATGTGGAAACCCTATACGTCTCAGTAATGGGTATGCTGGGTATGGAGTACGGGGTACTACTATATCGCTCCTGGGATTCCCTGAAACGGTTCCGATCATCAGTGCTGGCAGATGACTCGTGGGAAAAGATGGAACAAGCTTTCTTAGGGCAAGATTGTTTGTTTTTAACCTTTGGGCGGTTTGGTGATGATACCGAAGATGAGGATGAAGAGGATGATATAGATTTAGCTGATTTGCCAGTATCTGAGATTGTACCTGGCTTTGGTACAGTCCATCCCTTGGAAGGAATGCGACCTTATATTTATGAAGAAGAAGCGATCGCAATTTATGTTGCCCTAGAAGCGATTCAGCGATTTGTTCACCATTACCATGAGGAATTAGATGACGAAAACTTACCCAAGATTAGTAAGCGCTACCGCATCCCGGTACCCCTAGAACCAAAATCTACTGTTAACGTTAAAGTTAACACCCATCCTGACCTGGCGGATGAGTTGTTAGAGATGGCAATTGAGTCCGAGGAAGATGATTTCGATTCAGAGTCGATGACCATACCCTTACGGGATGACCTTGTGCCAAAGGATGCTTTCCTCAAGCTGGGCATGATGTCTTGGGAAGCAATAGAATCTATTCGCTCTGGTGTCAAATCCTATCAGTCTCAGAATATAAAGGCAATCGGGGAAGGCATGCCAGTTATTTTGATTCAAACCACCCGACCAAAGGCACAAGTGTTGATAGAGCAGATCGAGACCGCTGGTGGACTCAAAGGGATTTGCTTTAATTCAGGGGAAGACCCCTTTGAGGGCACACGCTACGACCTCGGCATTATCCAAACAGAAAACAGCAGTCTTTATTTGTTAGGAGAGTTTTCTGAAACCGATACCAACCATGCTGCTGCCCGCCAGCAGTGGGAGGAGGGTTGTGAAAATCAGGGATATTGTGGTTTAGTTATTGCCAGAGGTCTAGCAGGAGCATCTCGGGGTAATCCCAAGCCTCGTGACATGATGGCATTGTTTGAAGCGCGATCGCTCTCCACTACAGATTTGGGAATAGCAATCCTCAAGGCAGAACCCTCAATAACTGAGCCACCCTTCTGACCTTCTGATTGAGAGCATGATTGAGAGACTCCCCACCCAGAAGCCTGATCCGATCACGGGATAAGTAGACCAACAACACCACCATCCCCTGGGATTACTTCACCAATTTTACATGCATTTACCTGCTGTGAATTAAACGATGTTAGGGTTTCCTCAACCTGCTGTTGAGGAACAATCAGCACAAAACCAATCCCCATATTATAGGTATCAAACATTGCCTGAGGACTAACCTGACCTGTGTGAGCTAGCCACTGAAAAATTGGTGGAATCACCCAGCTGTTGGGATAAATCTGGACGGATTGTCCAGCACCCAGGCAACGAGGGAGGTTTTCTGGGATACCGCCGCCGGTAATGTGAGCCATACCGTGAATCTCGATACCAGCCCTACGAGCATCAAGTACCGGTTTCACGTAAATCTGAGTTGGTGTCAACAATTCCTCCCCTAAGCTTTTACCAGCTAACAATTCCGGAGTTATGTCCCAGGAAAGAGCGTTGTCTGGGGAATCCTGAACAATTTTCCGGATCAGACTAAAACCATTGCTGTGGACGCCCTGACTGGCCAAACCAATTGCCACATCTCCAATTTGCACTTGGGAACCGTCCAACATACGGCTCTTTTCCACAATTCCTACACAAAACCCTGCTAGGTCATACTCGGCGAGTTCGTAGAAACCAGGCATTTCTGCAGTTTCCCCTCCTAGTAAAGCACACCCAGCCAGACGACAACCTTGGGCAATACCGGCAACAACCTGAGTCAGTTGTTGTTGATTGAGCTTGCCAGTTGCTAAATAATCCAAGAAAAACAGGGGTTCCGCACCAACAGTCAAGACATCGTTGACGCACATGGCTACCAAATCCATGCCAACGGTGTCATGGCGGTTAAGGTCTTGAGCCAATTTGAGTTTAGTACCAACTCCATCAGTTCCAGATACCAACACTGGCTCAGTATATCCCACTGGCAGCTGAAAGCAACCACTAAAGCCACCCAGTCCACCTAATACTTCCGAACGGTGGGTACTTTTTACCAGGCTACGGATTTGCTTAACAAATCCTCGACCTGCCTCAATATCAACACCAGCGTCTCGATAATCCATGGGAACACACAAATGCTTTTGAGCTAGAAATGCAGGATGTATTTTACAGCGTAGCGTCGATCAAGACCTAGGGGGCAAATAGGGTCAGATCAGTAGTGTGTTGAGGAAGGCCGTGGTCAGCGCCGTGGTCAGCGCCCTTCATTACCAGAATTGCTTGCACCTAGTCTGTATTAAAGTTTACTTTAGGTCGGAAATTTGGTGAAGCTGATTCATTAGTTATTTCGCAGATCTTGATGGAATTGATAAGAATTAACTATTATTGACTTGACTTCACAAAAACTTCATAAAACCTCTAACCACTAATATAACTTAGTTTGTGGTGAATTTACAACAGTCGTTTTTGACAAGTTATTAGTAACCGCTTCATGAAATGGGGATTCCACCATCAGAAACTTCATGGTATTCTGTTTCAGGTTTTTAGTTAAATCACTAATAACCATTTGTGAGGAAATAACCATTTGTGAGGAGTTAATGGGCAAGTTGAAGTTATGTTACTGCGTTTGTTGCAGCACCATAATGCCTAAAACTGCCAATTATCTTAGACTACAGACCTATGAATCAAAAAATTTGGGGTGGCATTACCGTTTCTGTGCTAACAACAGTTCTCGGTGCAACAATATCAACTCCTGTCTCATCCGCTGAGACAGTTACTCAGACTGTGACCAGAAATTCTGATACCCAACTGGCACAAGAATTGCCATCTAGCGTAACTGCAGCAATAGAAAAACTACCAGCTCAGCCAACACCAGAGTTTCAATTTGCTGAGTTTCCAGAGCAACTGAGAACTGCTAAACCTGATGAAATCATTACCAATATTTATGCTTATCAACTGGCAGGACGTCAGGCAGCTACACTGTATGTCCGTAGTATTCCTGTTCTGACTTTCCTAGGTTCACAGGAAATCAATGCTGACCCTAGCAAAGACAGAGTTGCTACTGAGGTTGAAAAGATAGCAACTCCGTCTTCTGTTGCCCCAGGCAACGCTACGATATCGGATGCTAATGGGTCAGAAAATGACTCAATTCGGCGGGCTCAAGTGGTTGCTGCTCGGATCAATGAACTTCATCGCAACAATGTCAATGCTGAGTCAATCACTGTCCGTTGGAATGGTTCCTACAAAAGCTACAGCATCCAAGTCAATGGGGAAGAATTAGTCCAAGTTGATCAGAATACAATTCTGCCAGATACCACTAAAGACCTGGCTGAAGATGCTCTACAAGCTACTAATCGATTGCGACGGCTGATCGGTTACGCTTCCCCTCTCAAAGAAATTGCCGACTTACCGCCAGCACCAAAACCACGAAGAGTACAGAAAGTAGCTAGGAGTACCACTCGGCGAGTAAGAAGTCAGATGAGGGGTATGGCTTCTTGGTATGGTCCGGGTTTCCATGGCCGCCGCACTGCCAGTGGTGAGCGATTTAATCAATACGCCCTGACTGCTGCTCATCGTACCTTGCGGTTTGGGACTAGGGTGCGGGTGACTAACATGAGAAATGGTCGCTCCGTGATTGTGCGAATTAATGACCGTGGACCCCACAGCAGGAGTCGGCTCATTGACCTTTCCAGGGGCGCAGCCCGAGTTATTGGACTTGAAAGATCCGGCACTGCTGCTGTGCGTCTAGAGGTTTTATATTAATTTCACGGCAATGGCTAATGGCTAATGGGTAATGGCTAATAGTAATCCAATTCCCAATTACCCATTACCAAAGGTGAAAAAAAATTTGTTGCAGCTGCCAGAATAATTGGATTGGTCAGGTCTGGCACTGGGCCTGTGCGTATAGAGATTCTTTATTGAATTGATTAGTGATTAGTCATTAGACATCTCCAGGAATTGCCAAGGAATTCCTGGAGATGCCTATTTCTATAGGACTATGTTGCTAACATCGATAAGAATCTAAACTCTAGAGTCTAATGCACCTGTTTACAACAACTGCTGGATTACACTGCTACTTAGAACGTCAAGGTCCTGGCAAGGAACTGGGTCTGGTAACCACTATGGGAGCCTTGCACAAGGGTCACTTAAGCTTAATTGAGCGGGCAAGACGAGAAAATTCCCTGGTCATTGTTACCATTTTTGTGAATCCTCTTCAGTTTGCACCGACAGAGGATTTTCAGGAGTACCCCCGTGGATTGGCTCAGGATCAAGAACTTTGCCAACAGATTGGAGTTGATGCAATTTTTGCTCCCACTGTGGATCAGTTGTATGGTGACAATCCAATGCCCACTGCGGACAAGGGTGATGAATTGACTCAAGTGATTCCACCCAAAGCCATGACCTCTGTCCTATGTGCTGTCTCTCGTCCTGGTTTTTTTCGGGGTGTGGCAACTGTCGTAGTCAAGCTGTTGAATCTGGTACGACCAAACAGAGCCTATTTTGGTCAAAAGGATGCCCAACAGTTGGCAATCATCCAGCGTATGGTGGCAGATTTAAAGTTACCAGTGACCATTGTTCCTTGTCCGATTGTGCGGGAAAAGTCGGGACTCGCGTGTAGTTCTCGCAATCAATACCTGACACCAGAGCAAAAAGCCCAAGCATCATTACTATATAAAGGGTTGCGTAGTGCTCAGAAAGCGTTTCAAGGTGGATTATGCGATCGCATCAATCTGATTGAGAGGGTTAGGTCAGAATTAGCTGGAACCCAGGATATCCAGGTGGAGTATGTGGAATTAGTAGATCCTGTTACTCTAACCCCCCTCGAACAGGTTGAAGAGCAAGGATTATTAGCGATCGCAGTTCACTTAGGTACAACTCGTTTAATTGACAATATACTCCTGTCCCACCGTAAACCGATTGTGGCCATTGATGGTCCGGCTGGAGCTGGAAAATCTACCGTTAGCCGTTTGGTAGCCAAAGA
Source organism: Moorena sp. SIO3I6 (assembly GCF_010672095.1). Taxonomy (NCBI): domain Bacteria; kingdom Bacillati; phylum Cyanobacteriota; class Cyanophyceae; order Coleofasciculales; family Coleofasciculaceae; genus Moorena; species Moorena sp. SIO3I6. The sequence continues at coordinate 62,916 of NZ_JAAHHU010000025.1, forward strand.
GTTAGGATTGATGTATCTTGATACTGGTGCCATGTACCGGGCTGTGACATGGCGGGTGCTCAAAGCCGGTATTGACTTGGAGGATGAGCCTGCGATCGCAGAATTAGTCAGTAAGTGTACAATTAATCTGAGTAATAATCAACCAGGAGAGTCTGGGATTCAGGTGTGGGTTGATGGAGAAGAAGTTACCCAGGTCATTCGCTCACAGTCCTTTACTGCCAAAGTGTCTACAGTGGCTGCTTTGAGTTCAGTACGCCGTGAGTTACTCAAACAACAACAACGCTGGGGTCGTCAAGGAGGAGTAGTGGCTGAAGGTCGTGACATTGGCACCCATGTCTTTCCCAATGCAGAAGTCAAACTATTCTTAACAGCTTCTGTCCAAGAAAGGGCCCGCCGCCGTCAGCAAGACCTGAAAAACCAAGGGCAAGAGGTGAGCTTAGAACAGCTGGAGCAGGAGATTCAACAGCGCGACCTGAAGGACAGCACCCGTGCTGTAGCCCCCTTGCGCAAGGCAGCTGATGCTATTGAAGTACAAACCGATGGTATGAGTATTGCAGAAGTTACCGATTGTCTTGTTAATATCTACTATCAGCAATTGTGACCAGATAGCTGACCGCTAATGTTAAACAGACAATTAAACAGACAATTAGGCAACAGCTAGCCACCACTCTATAAGATGATGGTTAGTTACAGATGATAATTTACTTTCCTGGTATTTTTGCAGGAGCAAAGGAGACCAATTTTGGCAAAACGTGAGGGCTTATTCTGGTCGCGCAGTACATGGATTATAATTGCTGCTATTCTAAGTTGTATGGCTGGCTACACCTTGAAAACAAGTCGATGGGCTAACCAAAATATTGCTGCACTAATCACTAGGCAAATGCCACAGCAGCAAACTGACTCAAAGAAGGTTGAAACGTTAACTAAGCCGCCAGATAAAGGTTTGCAGCAAGGTATTGCTAAATGGGCAGAGCAAGAGAGAGGCAAGCAGATTAACTATGTTCCTCCGCAATTTCGGGGAAAATATATCGAGGACGTTGAGCTTAAAACTCCACAGAAAGTCATTGCCTTGACCTTTGACGATGGTCCTTGGCCGAAGATGACTAACGATGTGCTACACATCCTTAAAAAATATGATGTTAAGGCAACTTTCTTCGTGGTAGGGAGAAATGTTTATCTATATCCAGAAGAGCTTAAGAAAATTGTGGACCATGGTCATGCCCTTGGCAACCATAGTTGGAACCATAGTTATTACTATCATAATCCCTTAGCAGCTGCTAAGGAAATTGATAACACCACAGCACGGATTTACAAAACTATTAACGTTAAGACCTCTTTGTTTAGACCCCCTGGGGGGATAATGAACAATGGCTTAGTGGCTTACGCCCGAAAAAAAAATTACGTGATTGTAAAATGGTCAGCTGACTCAGAGGATTACTCGGTAAACCAACGTCGGTTGACCTATAATGTTCTCCGCAGAGCGAAACCGGGAGGAATTGTGCTACTCCACGATGGTGGCGGCAATCGTGCCAAGACGATACGAGCTTTACCGGTAATTATTACTGAATTGAGAAAGCAAGGTTACCAGTTTGTGACTGTACCGGAATTGTTGGATATGGCACGAAAAGAGTTGGAGATAGCACAAAAAGAACAGAAGTGACATGTAATTACTTATCAACGGTTAACCGTTAGCTTTTGACAGTCAAGGGTCAACTTTAAACCCGTAAATACGTAATCAGTTATAATCAACTTGAGCTTAACCTAACCTTGGAGGCTTTGATTGTTGACCTTGGTATCTTTTATTCTTAATTTTACCGCCAAAATGGCGACATAGCTTTCTGAAACTTAGTTATCCTATTCGATAAGTTATCTACCCAAATTAACCTAGCAAACCGAGATTGAAATCTTCAACCAAAACAATACTGTTAACTGTTAAGAAGTTAACGGTTAACTGTTCAGGACTTACCCAAAGTTCATGACTTACCCAAAACTCGGCACCAAACGCGCTTATGTAGTTATGGTGTATTTATCTAGTAGTTGGCTTTAATAACGGCAGGAAGCAGGTCAATTTTGTAAGAACACTTGAACTACAAACGCTTGAATTACAGTGTTTTTGGGGCGTCAGTAGCAGTTATGAGCTATTTTAGTACATTGTTCTGCAAATTTGACATGCTCCCCTCCCAACCTAACTTAAGTAAGCGAGAATGCCACCGCTATCGCTAAAATCATCCTCACGCTTCCTCTCATAGTCCAGAAGCCCTCTCAAACACCTTTCAGGTATACTCCGATTACCAACCTTTTTGATACTTTGCCCTACAAATAACACCTGCTAAATCAAGCGGATTTGGTATGACTATCGACTACTAGCAAAATACTTGCTGCACTGCTTTAACTATTCTGTTAATATCGGTCATATCCAATTCTGGATAGACTGGTAAAGATAATAACTTTTCCACGATTTGCTTTGCTATTGTTAATCGTCCTACCCGATGAGGTAAACCATTTTGATAAACAGGTTGATCTGGAATCAATTTCGGATATATTCTCATAGTTTCGATGCCAACAGAAATTAAGTGGTCTTCTAATTTCTGTCTTGTCTGGACTGAATCCTTTATAACAGTGTATAGATAATAAACATGAGTCCGATAAATTCATCAGTGATGAATCTAATCACATTGGCTATTCTGCTTACTGTATTGAAGAGTATATTAAGCAAGGTCATCGTGATTGGGTAAGGGAGATGATGATTCGTCGTCAAGGGTCTGTGAATGAATTTTGCCTCGAAAAGATTGACCTAGAACAGGTTACAGGTTGAACGCGATGGACGCGCGTCCCGCAATCGAGCGATCGGCGTTCGCGCAGCGTGGCCAAAGGCCTAAGCCGCGCCAAAGGCGATCGCGTGGCCTTTTGGCCAAGGTTATTCACAGTTGAATCTTGACAGATTGAAGGTTAAAGGTGATCAAACCAACCTTCAACCTTCTAACCTGCAACTGGTAACCCAAGCCAACCTGGAACCTTTAAGCTTTAACTGCTTTAGGCTACTGTAGAAGAAACTAACTCCCGTTCCTCTACCACATCAGGATTGGCTTGAGGAGTATCCGCCTCAGAAGGGGGTACCACTTGCCAGAATTTGGGCAGATATTCAGACCAGTTGTCGAGAATCATCTGGGCTTTCGGGCTACCAGTCCGAGTGGCATGGTCTTTAATTAAGCCTTTCAACTGTTGCTCTCCAGCGGCTGAAATTACCCGTTGAATCTTGACATCCTGGTTCACTTTGGCCGGAAAACTATCCTCTTCATCTAGGAAGTAGGCTAAACCACCAGTCATACCAGCACCGACATTGCGTCCCACTTTTCCTAAGACTACAATTACACCACCGGTCATGTATTCACAGCAGTGATCACCAGCTGCCTCAATCACAGCATACCCCTTGGAGTTGCGCACACCAAACCGCTCACCAGCACCGCCATGGGCAAATAATGTTCCGCCAGTGGCACCGTAGAGGCAGGTGTTACCTACAATCACATTGTTAGCTGGGTCGTAGGTGGCATCAGCTGGTGGTTTGATAATAATTTCACCACCATGCATCCCTTTGCCTACATAGTCATTCGCTTCACCAGTTAAAATCAAGGTCATACTAGGCAGGTTAAAGGCACCAAAGCTTTGACCCGCAGCCCCCTTGAAGTTGAGAGTAATGTGTCCATCGAAACCACTGTTACCATACTGCTTGGCAATTACCCCAGCAATTCGAGCCCCTACAGTACGGTCAGTGTTTACAATCTCAACATCTTTAGTCACAGACCCATGGTTTTGAATCGCATTCGTCAGGTCAGCGTCAGCCAGCAGTTGATCATCTAGGACTGGTCCATTGCTGTGGACATCGTTATGGTTGAGCCAACTGCGGTCTGTGCGAGTATCAGGCAGCTGAGTCAGACAATCTAGATTCAACATAGATGTCTTAGTCAACTCAAGGCCCTCCCGAACTTTGAGTAGATCAGCCCGACCAATGATATCCTTTAAGGAACGGTAACCTAGTTTGGCAAGAAGCGATCGCACTTCCTCAGCCACAAAGTAGAAGAAGTTGACCACGTGGCCTGGAATCCCGGTAAAGCGCTGGCGCAGGCGTTCTTGCTGAGTAGCAACCCCTACGGGACATTGATTGGTATGGCAAATCCGTGCCATAATGCAGCCTTCAGCAATCATCGATACCGAACCGAAACCGTACTCTTGTCCTCCCATCAAGGCAGCCATCAGTACGTCCCAACCAGTTTTTAAGCCACCATCTACCCGCAGCAAAACGCGATCGCGTAGTTGGTTTTCCATCAAGATCCGATGTACTTCAGTTACTCCCAGTTCCCAAGGCGCTCCAGCGTGCTTAATCGAACTCAGGGGAGATGCTCCAGTACCCCCATCATGACCAGAAATTTGGATTACATCCGCATTAGCTTTAGCTACCCCAGCCGCAACAGTTCCAATCCCAATTTCTGCCACCAACTTCACAGATACCTTAGCTTGAGGGTTAATCTGATGCAAATCAAAAATCAGTTGCGCTAGGTCTTCAATGGAATAGATATCATGATGGGGTGGTGGGGAAATTAGGGTTACTCCTGGCTTGGAACGCCGCAGCTTAGCAATGTAGGGACTAACCTTCTTACCTGGTAACTGACCCCCTTCCCCTGGCTTAGCACCTTGAGCAATCTTAATTTCTAACTGCTTCCCACTCATCAGGTACTCTGGTGTTACTCCAAAGCGACCAGATGCTACTTGTTTAACCGCAGAGGAAGCAACATCCCCATTACGTAATCCCTTTAAGTGAGGTAGAGTCTGAGAATGACCAGTGTGATCCACATCATTCAGAATGCTGAAGCGCACTGGGTCTTCTCCCCCTTCACCACTGTTGGATTTACCACCAATCCGGTTCATAGCAATAGCTAGAGTTTCGTGAGCTTCTCGGGATAGAGAGCCTAGGGACATTGCTCCGGTACAGAAGCGCTTGACAATTTCCTCAACAGGTTCTACTTCCTCAATCGGAATAGTAGGTTGGTCGCTGTTGAAGTCCAACAAATCTCGTAGTGCAGTTGCTGGACGCTCTTCCAACAGTTTCCGATACACATCGTAGTGGTCGTAAGCTTCTTTGTTAGCGTCAAGGCTTGAAGGTTTAACCTGCAACTTGCTAACTTCCAACTCTTTGTGATTTTTACCGTTACCATTCTTAGAGGATTGGTCACGGACGAAAGAGGAAACCGCCTTGTGTAGGGCTTTAGCCATTTCAGGGCTGTTCATGTGATACTCGCCCCGAGGACGGTAATTGATAAAGCCAAAGTTTTCCAGTTTCTTAGCTGTCAGGGGGAAAGCCCGCTTGTGAAACTCCATCACTTCCTGAGCTAAATCAGCAATACTCAAACCTCCCAGCCGAGATGTAGTTCCCTTAAAGGCTAGTGCCAATAAATCCCCACCAATGCCAATTGCTTCAAAAATCTGAGCACCATGGTAAGACGATAATAGGGAAATTCCCATCTTAGATAGGATTTTCAATAAACCTGCTTGTACCGCCTTGCGATAATTTTTCTGAGCTTGGTCTATAGTCAGGCTTTCCAGTTTCCCCTGGCCCATCAATTTCTGAGTCTTAGGATTAGCCCACCAATTCCGTACCGATTCCCAAGCCAAATAAGGACAAACTGCTGATGCACCATAACCAATTAAGCAAGCATAGTGATGAGTACTCCAGCATTGAGCCGTTTCCACAATAATAGATGCCTTCATCCTTAATCCTTGAGAGATCAGGTGGTGGTGAACCGCACCTATAGCCAACATCGGTGGAATATAGGAGTAGTTTTCAGAAAGCCCTCCAGCAGTTTTATCACTCAAAATCAGAATCGTTTTACCAGCCCTTACCGACTCAGCCGCTTGGTCACACAGACGATTCACAGCTACGTCTAGCCCCCCCGGACCAGTAGCAATTTCAAATAGAGTAGACAGTTCAGCCGTCTCAAACCCTGACCCTTTCACCGCTGCCAACTCCGCCTCATTGAGGACTGGGGTTTCCAGCTTTAACAACTGGGCGTACTCCGGCTTAGCTTCTAATATATTCCCTCGCTCACCCAGCTCTATACTCAACGACATCACCAAACTTTCCCGTAGAGGGTCAATCGGTGGGTTAGTGACCTGGGCAAACCGTTGTTTGAAATAGTCATAGAGAAGCCGAGGCTTATTGGAGAGTACCGCCAAGGGAATATCATCTCCCATACAGAAAGTAGGTTCTTTCCCCTGGGTGCTCATCGGCTGGATGATCATCTCCAAATCCTCAGCAGTGTAGCCAAAAGCGGTCTGCTGACGCAGTAACTCAGCCGCCTCTTGTTCAGGAGCCTCAGTAAAGGGTTGGGGTTCCAATTTTACACGGTACTGCTTGAGCCACTGACCATAGGGTTGCTGAGCTGCCACCCGTTGCTTGATGTCCCAGTTTTTTAGAATTTCGTTGCTTTGCAGGTCAACAGCAATCATTTGCCCTGGTCCGAGTCTGCCCTTTTCCACAATCTCGGATTCTGGCAACTCCACTACCCCCACTTCTGATGCCACCACCACATAGCCATCCCGGGTAATGCTATAACGAGCCGGTCGTAATCCATTTCGGTCTAGGCTGGCTCCCACTGTTTTCCCATCACTGAATACTAATAGCGCTGGACCATCCCAAGCTTCCTGAATTCCACTGTAGTATTCATAAAAATCAACAATTTCCGGATAGTTATCCAAATCCGGCTGATTTTGGTAAGCCTCCGGCACCATGATCATTAATCCGGTCAGAGGACTGCGTCCAGATTGCACCAGTAATTCGAATACATTATCTAGGATGGCTGAGTCACTGTTTTCTGGATTGATAATAGGCTTGATCTCATCTAAGGAGTTATTTGGTTTGAGGTTAGTGTCGGTTGCAGGTTCAAGGTTATTTGCCTTCAACCCTTTTTCCCAAACCGGATGAGCCAAGTCAGCCTCCCGGGCTATCATCCAGTTGACATTGCCCAACAGAGTGTTAATCTCACCATTATGTCCCAACAAGCGCATCGGTTGAGCGAGGGGCCACTTGGGCATAGTATTGGTGCTAAAGCGTCGATGATAGACAGCAAAACCACTTTGGTAATCAGGATTTTTTAAGTCTAAATAAAACTCTCCAAGTATCGCTGAGCGCACCATACCTTTGTAGACAATCGTGCGACTGGAAAAAGAGCAAAAATACCAATCTTCAGGCACTCGGATGGTACTCTGAGATTTTAGTGCCTTAGCAATGCGACAGCGAGTTTTAAACAGCAAACGCTCCAGTTCATCTCCTATCTCCCCTTCAGAAGCTACGATCAACTGTTCCATATGGGGTTGATTAGCTTTCGCTTGGATACCCAGGATCTCTGAACATACTGGTACCACACGCCAGCCTAAAACCTTTAAGCCTTCTTGAGCAAGGACTTCCTCAACAATTGACTTACCTTGCCTAACCAAGCTCTTATCCTGAGGCAAGAATACCATCCCAACTCCCAACTGTTCCGTAGGAGGCTGGTCAATGCCTTGTTCAGTGAACCATTTTTCCAACAGTTTCCAGGGAATAGCAGTCAATAAGCCTGCACCATCCCCTGAATCTTGGTCAGCACTACACCCCCCCCGGTGTTCTAGACAACCCAGTGCCACTAGAGCTTGTTCAATCAATTTATGGGTAGCTATACCCTGGCCAGACGCAATAAAGCCAACCCCACAGGCATCTCGTTCCTCCACCAACCAACGTTGACCTGGATAGGGTATCCTTGTGTGATACTGTTGTAGATCTTCCTGGTTTTTCTGGTTATCGATATTATTCATCCAATTATTCACGGTGTTTAGTGATGCTTTCATTACAGATTGAGGACTATTAACCTAGTAGCAGTGACCTATAGACTGCTACTAGGCTGGAAAAATCAACAATGATTTACCATCAATGGTGAGCCAGAAGTTGGTTGGGTCTAATCCCGATTCCCTGGGTGAAACAATCTATCAAGCTTTTTTCCCTTAGAAACTCCTATCCTGAGTATCCAATGAAATTTGGTCAGCTGCTGACACAAAAGCTACATCCTCCGACACAGACCAAGGGATGTAGTTAACCATTACAGGTTTTACCAGTAGCAACACGCAAGTGTGCTTCAACCATGCCATGCAACTAACCACCTAGCTGATGACCAAAGTTAGCAGGGTTCCCTGACACTGGCATAAATCCTAGAAACTTACATATATAGGATATAGGTGGATAGTCATGATATAAGAAATAGGTTAGGGATAGCAATACCTAATTTCTCCATAAACCTACTGAAAATTTTACTCGGGAAGAAATTGGTGGATTTACTGTAGCAGTGATCAAGACCATTGAGCGAAACTCAAAATAGCTTTCTTAAGGACTCTTTTTCACTGACAGGACTTGATCTTGTCACAGTAGCCTTGATCAAAGTAGCCTTTATCACAGTATTAGTTTAGACCAGGTGGCATCTCCTCCCTAAATGCCTAGGTATTAGGCTAATGGTCTTAGGTCTTAGAACAGGGGGAGTTGAGAGCCTCCATGCTTGACCTGGAGCCCTTCATACTTTTTTAAAACCCCCTTAGGCTACATGCCTAGAGCCTAAATGCCTAGAACTTAGTTGAAGAGTATGTGAAATTAGACATTCTCTATAGTTTTTGCTGACTGATTTAGGTTATGAAAGGATAGCTTTGAGCTAAATCAGTCCTTTCAGGAAACAGGCTACTACCAGCAATCAATGCTCAATGGAACCCTTTGATGGCGACTAGAGTAACACCAAAGACCGGAATTGATACTACAAAAGTGTGGACTCAGATCTCCAAGCTAGCCATTACCCTCTTGCTCCTAATTCTATTCCCAGCATCCGTAGCTACGGCAAATAGGCGAGTTGGAGCAATTGAACCCTTAATCTTAAATAGCTTTAAAGAGTTACTTAACCAGTTGCCCCCAGCAGATGAAGAGACCCCTGTCCTCGTTCAAAGTTTATCCCAAACCACCCAGGAGAACATCCTAGTTTTAAAGGGGAAGAAACTATTGGAAGAGCTACCACCCATGCCTGATAACACCTTAGAGGTAGAATTTTTCTCTGTCCCCCCCCAGGTGATCCGACAAGGGTTTCAAGTGTATTTAAATGGTCAGCGGATCAACTTACCTTGGCAGCAGTGGCTGGTGGGAACCTCAGTGCGCACTGGCATCAGTGATGTAGGAGCGATGCAAACTTTGGGGATAGAAATGCTCAATAGTAAAGATTTTACCCAGCAACCGATTCGGTGGTTTTCTAAACCCCGGAGTACATCAGTAGTCTTCCCCAGCCAAGTTAGTGGTGCTTATCGATATCTAGATATTACCGATTTTGCCAAAACAGCAGGTTGGCAGTTACAAGTTCACGGGGATAAGCTGTATATCTCTTCCATGCCAGCCAGGGTGAAGGCTATTCGCCAGGGACGTCAGCCTTGGGGTAATCGTATTGTTCTTGATTTAGACCGCCCAACCTTCTGGCAAGTCAATGACCGACGCACTGAAGGTGTGATTACAGTAGCTGCCTCAGCGGACCTGTCACTAGTCAAGGGTTTTAATGCTCTAGAGGCTACCAAGATCCAAGGGCCTGAAGATGTAGCTCCCATTTCTGTGGGTGCTCCTATGGATAAACCGGTTATCCGCTTAGAAAGCCATCAGAACCAAACTAGGCTCAGGGTGGATTTCCCCAAAGGTAAACGTCTGCGAGTTTTCACCTTGCCTAACCCTTTTCGATTGGTGATTGATTTGCGACCCGATGCCATGGTAAAGAAAAATATTCTCTGGGCACCCGGCATCCAGTGGCGTCAGCAGTTGATTAGTCTCAAAGATACTAGCTTCCCAGTGGTGTGGCTGGAGGTTGACCCCAAATCTCACCGGTTACGCCTCAGACCCATTGGCAGTAATGCTACGACCCAAGTGGGAACAGCCCCACTAATTAAAGCTGCTCAGTGGTGGCAAGCATCTGCTGCAATTAATGCTGGCTTTTTCAACCGTAACAACCAATTGCCCTTAGGAGCAATTCGCCGTGACAGTCGATGGTTATCTGGTCCAATTTTGAATCGGGGAGCGATCGCTTGGAATGATCGCGGTCACTTTAAACTGGGACGACTCAGCCTCACCGAAACCTTAGTTACCTCAAACCGGAAACGTTTGCCAGTACTATTCGTCAACAGTGGTTATGTCAAAGCTGGCATTGCCCGCTACACTCCCGCCTTCGGACCAACCTACACTCCCTTAATTGATCATGAAATCATTGTAGTTGTCCAGAACAACTCGGTCACCCATCTGTTGCCTGGAGGACTTGCCGGTCAGCAAGCCTTTCCTATCCCCCCCAATGGCTATCTAGTTACCCTTAGAGCCAACAGCACAGCCGTTCATGATCTTAGTATCGGTACCCAAGTGCGAATTGAGGGGAGTACGTTTCCTGCTGACTTCAATGGCTACCCCCATATTCTCGGTGGTGGACCACTGCTACTACAAGATCGAAAAATTGTTTTGGATGGCAAATCGGAACAATTTAGTGATGCCTTTATTCAGCAGTCTGCTCCACGCAGTGCTATCGGAACCACTGCTAATGGCACATTGATTATTGCTGCTTTTCAGTATAGTCATACTGGAGACGGCCCAACCTTAAGGGAAACAGCTCAGTTGATGCAGAAATTGGGAGCCATTAATGCCCTCAATCTTGACGGGGGTAGCTCAACTGGACTTTATCTAGGTGGTCAACTCCTAGATCGGTCTCCCTATACAGCAGCACCAGTTAACAACGGTCTGGGCATCTTTTTTACACCTGTTCCCTGATAGTTTAAGAAGTATTAAGTATTAAGTATTAACTATGAAGGAAGTATGAAGTGTTCAGATTTATTAAGATTTTTGTAAATCACGAATCCCTTAACTATAGGTTTATTCAGCTGATAATTAGGTAAACATAACTATATAAGAGTGTAAAGACTTTATATAAATTCAGGGAATCCACTAATTTGGCCTGAAAAATTTAGTTATAGTTTGCTAGATTTTTCGATAGTCAATTACCCTTGATTTTGTCTAACCTAGAATTAGTAAGCAATTAGTAAACTTTCCCAAAATCACTTAGCTAGACGTTTTCAGGAACAAAACCATGGTTCAGTCAAAAGAAATTTCTCAAGTTTCGGCCATTACCCTACAGTCATCCCGAGTAGCTGAAGGCGTTGCCGCTACCGAACTACGACCTTGGGGGTCTTTCACTGTCTTAGAAGAAGGACGGGGATACAAAATCAAGCGCATTGAAGTCAAGCCGGGTCATCGCTTAAGTTTGCAGATGCACTACCATAGGAGCGAACACTGGATTGTTGTCAGTGGTACAGCTAAAGTTATTTGTGGCGATAAAGAAGAAATTATTCATCAAAATCAATCAACCTATGTTCCCCAAGGCTATGCTCATCGCCTAGAGAATCCTGGTGTTATTCCCCTCGTTTTAATTGAAGTCCAGAATGGAGAATACCTCGGAGAAGATGACATTATTCGCTTTGAAGATGACTATGCTCGCAGCAAACCAGAAGACAAATAGATTAAGTCATTAGTTGTAAGTATTTGTAAGGAATCAGCTATCAGCAATCAGCTTTAATCTTTTGAATAAAAGAGGTAAGCATTCGTTTAATCTTGACGGCTGACAGCTGACAATTCTTTAGTTAGTAGTCATTAGTCATTAGTTAGAAGTTTTTAGTAGGTCAAAAAAAGCCTATTGGCAGTGACCAATTACTAATGACTAATGATTAATGACTATTCCTTTTTGAGGTAACATTAGCTGGTGCTAGTTGTTGCGTATAGTTAGTATCGTTAATGATTAAACTGAGTAAAGCTGCTGCGAGTGAGATTAGACGTGTACAGTCCAAGCGTCAAAACCCAGACGCCAAATTGCGTCTAGGTGTCCGCCAGGGTGGGTGTGCTGATTTTTACTACACTATTGACTTTGAGCAAGTGATAAATTCTGAGGATCAGGTCTATGACTGTGATGGCATCAGTGTCATCGTAGACCCGGAAAGCCTAAAAACTATCAATGGCTTAACTCTAGATTACTCAGAAGACCTGATGGGAGGAGGGTTTCGCTTCCATAACCCTAAAGCTTCAGAAAGCTGCGGCTGCGGTAATTCCTTTCGTGTAGACCCATCAAAGGATTCAGATTGACACCAGAGTGTTAAATGCGATATAATTACCTTTGGTTTGTTTGTAGTTGATTAAGTTCAATCAACCAATGTTTATTAAGCCGTAACTCATGCCCACCATTCAGCAGCTCATTAGTAGCGAGCGCTTCAAAGCTAAGAAGAAAACTAAGTCCCCAGCGCTGAAACAATGTCCCCAGCGCCGTGGTGTTTGTACTAGGGTGTTCACAACTACACCCAAAAAACCCAACTCAGCCTTGCGAAAGGTGGCAAGGGTTCGTCTGACTTCAGGATTTGAAGTAACAGCCTATATTCCTGGTATTGGTCATAACCTACAAGAACACTCCGTCGTTATGATCAGAGGTGGTCGTGTTAAGGACTTACCTGGAGTGCGATATCACATTATTCGGGGTACCCTTGATACGGCAGGAGTTAAGGATCGGCGTCAAGGTCGTTCTAAGTATGGGACAAAGCGCCCTAAGTAAACTCACGAGAATTGACTCCTCTAAAGTAAGAGACTTTCAGCAATAGAGTTGCTGTGTTCTCACCCACGCCCATCTAAACCCCAAGGGGACTCCCGTTATAGCCGACCGACTTAGCGGAAGACGGGGCGTATAAAGTGCTCCCGCAGGTGACCCACACAGCCCCTTGGGAATTGGAGACTAGAACTGTTGCGCTTCCTTGATAATTTGAGCATTATTAATAATTAATGCCCTCGAAAGAGTAGCGGTTTGTGCGCAAGCTGAAAAGCCTCTGAATCAAGCATAAACCAAAAATCTAAAAAGTAAGCCCAATAATTTTATTGGAGGGTTTAGAGGCTGTTTGGCTCAGCCATTAAGAGTGTAAAATTCTTAAGAATCCCAGCGACCTAGGAGCCGCTACGCGAACGCTATAATCTACGGGCTTTGCCCGACGCGGGGCGCGTTCGATTTAGCGACGGGAGTGTCAAAAGCTAACTGTATCACCAGGGTTAATCACACCAGGGTTAATCACACTAGGATTAATCACAGGAGTGTAGTTGATTGCCTTGGTTAATTTTTAATAGTAAACTGTATTTTTGATTTTTTCTTAAGCTTACTTATGTCTCGTCGCTCAGTTGTTAAAAAGCGTCCTGTCCCCCCTGACCCAGTCTATAACAGTCGCCTGATTTGTATGTTGGGGTGTAGACTCATGCGTCATGGCAAGAAATCCCTTGCCTACCGAATTATCTATGACGCAATGAAAATCATTGAAGAAAGAACTGGAGCTGATCCCATAGAAACCTTTGAAAAAGCTGTGCGTAACTTGACCCCTCTAGTAGAAGTCAAGGCTCGCCGGGTTGGTGGGGCAACCTATCAGGTTCCTATGGAAGTAAAGGCTGAGCGAGGGACTACTCTAGCCCTACGCTGGCTGATTAAATTCTCCAGAAGTCGCTCCGGTCGGAGCATGGCTAGCAAATTGGCTAATGAGCTGATGGATGCTGCCAATGAAACCGGAAATGCTATTCGCAAGCGTGAAGAAACCCATAGAATGGCAGAGGCAAATAAAGCTTTTGCCCACTATCGGTACTAATTATCCTAAAAAGCCTAGAACAAGAACCTGGTAGCTATAGGATAATGTCCACAAATGCCTAAAAAAACTTAAAAAAAGTATAAAATTGTAAATAGATAGCTACCTGGTGAGGAAATGGTGGCACCAGACAAAGGAGGTAACCGTGGCACGCACCATCCCGCTTGATAAAACACGCAATATCGGCATTGCAGCTCATATTGATGCGGGCAAAACAACAACAACTGAACGAATCCTGTTTTATTCCGGAATTGTTCACAAAATTGGTGAAGTCCATGAAGGTACAGCTGTAACTGATTGGATGGACCAAGAGCGGGAGCGGGGAATCACGATCACTGCTGCTGCAATTAGCACCAACTGGCGAGAGCATCGGATTAATATTATCGATACTCCCGGTCACGTTGACTTCACCATTGAAGTGGAGCGCTCCATGCGGGTATTGGATGGTGTGATTGCTGTGTTTTGCTCTGTAGGTGGTGTCCAGCCTCAGTCTGAAACCGTCTGGCGGCAAGCAGACCGCTATCAGGTACCTCGAATTGCGTTTGTTAATAAAATGGACCGGACAGGAGCAAACTTCTTCAAGGTCTACGAGCAAGTTCGTGACCGATTGCGCTCCAATGCTGTTCCCATCCAAATCCCGATTGGTAGTGAAAGCGAATTTAGAGGCATTGTTGACTTGGTGCGGATGCGAGCCAAGATATACACCAATGACCTGGGAACTGACATCGAAGATACAGAAATTCCTGAAGAGGTCAAAGAGCAAGCCGAAGAATACCGTGCCAAACTAGTGGAATCGGTGGCAGAAACTGATGAGGCGTTAATTGAGAAGTACCTTGAAGGAGAGGAAATCACGGCAGAGGAAATTCGTGAAGCCCTGCGCAAAGGAACCATTGAGGGCAGAATCGTTCCTATGTTGTGTGGCTCTGCATTCAAGAACAAAGGGGTTCAGCTGCTATTGGATGCGGTTATTGATTACCTACCAGCTCCGATTGATGTTCCGCCAATTCAAGGTACTATGCCTAAGGGTGAAACCGTCGAGCGGGTGGCTGATGACGAAGCTCCTATGTCAGCTCTGGCATTCAAGATTATGGCAGACCCCTATGGTCGCCTAACTTTCCTGCGGGTGTACTCTGGGGTACTCAAGAAGGGGAGCTATATCCTCAACTCCACTAAGGATAAGAAGGAACGGATATCTCGCTTAATTGTCTTGAAAGCTGATGACCGCATTGAAGTAGAGGAGTTGCGGGCTGGAGACTTGGGCGCTGCCGTTGGCTTAAAACATACTATCACTGGGGATACTATTTGTGACGAAGAGTCTCCCATTATTTTGGAATCCCTCTTTATTCCAGAACCAGTGATATCGGTGGCAGTAGAGCCAAAAACCAAGCAGGATATGGAGAAGCTATCCAAAGCCCTCCAAGCCCTATCTGAAGAAGACCCTACCTTCCGGGTCAGCATTGACCCAGAAACTAACCAAACCGTGATTGCGGGCATGGGTGAGCTGCACTTGGAAATCCTGGTAGACCGGATGCTGCGAGAGTTTAAGGTAGAAGCGAATGTGGGCGCTCCCCAGGTAGCCTATCGAGAGACGATTCGTAAATCAGTCCAAGCGGAAGGCAAATTTATCCGTCAAAGTGGCGGTAAAGGTCAGTACGGTCACGTTATTGTTGAATTGGAACCAGGAGATACTGGTAGTGGTTTTGAATTCGTCTCCAAGATCGTAGGTGGTTCTGTACCGAGAGAGTACATCTCTCCTGCTGAACAAGGGATGAAGGAAGCCTGTGAATCGGGAATTCTAGCAGGGTATCCAGTGATCGACGTCAAAGTTACCCTAGTAGATGGGTCTTATCACGACGTAGACTCTTCAGAAATGGCATTTAAGATTGCTGGTTCTATGGCCATGCGGAATGCTGTGATGAAGGCTGCCCCAGTACTCCTAGAGCCTATGATGAAAGTTGAGGTGGAAGTGCCGGAAGACTTCCTTGGGGATGTCATGGGTGACCTCAACTCCCGCCGTGGCCAGATTGAAGGTATGGGTTCTGAAGACGGCATTGCCAAAGTAACTGCTAAAGTTCCATTAGCAGAGATGTTTGGTTATGCTACGGATATCCGGTCTAAGACCCAAGGTCGGGGTATTTTCTCTATGGAGTTTAAAACCTATGATGAAGTACCTCGCAATGTGGCAGAAGCCATCATTGCTAAGAATCAAGGGAACGCATAACAAAAAAAAGGAACATGTAATTCATGGCACGCGAAAAGTTTGAAAGGAATAAACCCCACGTCAACATTGGCACGATTGGTCACGTAGACCACGGCAAGACTACCCTAACTGCTGCTATTACTATGACATTGGCAGCTCAAGGGAAGGCAAAAGCGAGGAACTACGAGGAAATTGATGCAGCTCCTGAGGAAAAAGCACGGGGGATTACCATCAATACTGCTCATGTGGAGTACGAAACCGAAAATCGCCACTATGCCCACGTGGATTGCCCAGGCCACGCTGACTATGTGAAAAACATGATCACGGGTGCGGCGCAAATGGATGGGGCAATTCTGGTGGTTTCTGCCGCTGACGGTGCCATGCCACAAACTAAAGAACATATCCTCCTGGCTCGGCAGGTGGGAGTGCCTAACATCGTGGTTTTCTTAAATAAGAAAGACCAAGTAGACGATGAAGAACTCCTAGAGCTAGTAGAACTCGAAATTCGGGAACTGTTGAGCGAATACGACTTTGACGGGGACAATATCCCGATTGTGGCTGGGTCAGCCTTAATGGCTGTAAACGCCCTGACCGAGAATCCAGGCATTGCCAAAGGTGACAATGAGTGGACTGATGTGGTACTAGAACTGATGTCTAATGTAGACTCATACATTCCCACACCAGAGCGGGATGTGGATAAGCCATTCCTGATGGCAGTGGAAGATGTCTTCTCCATCACTGGTCGGGGAACTGTTGCCACCGGTCGAATCGAGCGGGGTAAAGTTAAAGTTGGTGAGACGGTAGAAATCATCGGGCTTAAAGAGACCCGTAACACCACCGTAACTGGTGTGGAAATGTTCCAGAAGACCCTAGACGAAGGGATGGCTGGAGACAATGTTGGGCTACTGCTACGGGGTATCCAAAAAGAGAACATTGAGCGGGGTATGGTACTTGCCAAGCCCGGTTCAATCACCCCTCACACCAAGTTTGAATCTGAGGTATATGTCCTGAAGAAAGAAGAAGGTGGACGTCATACTCCCTTCTTCTCCGGCTATCGCCCTCAGTTCTATGTACGAACCACTGATGTGACTGGCACTATTGATGCCTTTACTGCTGACGATGGCTCTACAGCTGAGATGGTGATGCCAGGCGATCGCATCAAAATGACAGTGAGCCTGATCAACGCCATTGCGATTGAACAAGGAATGCGCTTTGCTATCCGTGAAGGTGGTCGCACCATCGGCTCAGGTGTGGTCAGCAAGATTCTCGAATAGCAGTACTCTACTATAGAGTAGGAGCAGGGAAGTTCTAGCTTCTCTGCTCTTTATTCATGTTTATTTTACCTAAAAGAACCTAGAAAATTAAAAAAATGGCAACTATTCAACAGCAGAAAATTCGGATTCGACTAAAAGCCTTTGATCGACGCTTGCTGGACACCTCCTGTGAGAAGATTGTAGATACAGCAAACCGCACAAATGCTACAGCTATTGGCCCAATTCCCTTACCCACTCGACGTCGTATTTACTGTGTTTTGCGATCGCCTCACGTTGATAAAGATTCTCGGGAACACTTTGAAACACGCACCCACCAACGGATTATTGATATTTATCAGCCTTCTTCAAAGACTATTGATGCTCTGATGAAATTGGATTTACCTGCTGGAGTTGATATTGAAGTTAAGCTTTGATCAAAATGGCTCCTTATCCTAGGATTAAATCCGACAGGATTAATCCCTAGTATAGGAGCCAACGCTTTTTAATCTTGCTGGTTCATCTTGATTTTTACTATAAACTAATAGAGTCTCTAGGTTTGCTCTCCCACCTACGAAAGTAAAAGTATAGGCATGATTTCAGAAGTAAGGTTTCCAGTAATATTTTGCTAAGTAATCACCGTATTCAGACCTGATTCTACGAGCTGAGACAGACTTTAGGTTTTTGATTAACTGACCGAGTTCAAAGGTTGGGTGTGCTTCAAAAAGTAAATGAACATGATCACCTTCACCAGCAAACTCTAATAATGTGCATTGCCACTTGACCAGGAAATTTCGAAATATCTCCACAAGCGATTCCAACATCTCTTTAGTTAGACACTTGTGGCACAACAGCCGATAAAGGGAACTGAGCGGATGAGGCGGTGAGCAAATCGAAGTAGATGAGCATCCTATAAAAATGTCTAACTATTGATGTGGTGGGAGAAAAATGTCTGAGATACAACCAAACGAGTGGTTGAAGTGGATCTGTTCAAGTCAAAATTTTGATCAGCTACGTCAGAACTATGATCAATGGGCAGATCAGTATGAAGTAGATGTTGGTGGAGTATGGGAACCTGTTCCCATGACAGCGGCATTTATGCTAGCAGAGTATATGGACGACAAGCAGGGTGTAATCCTTGATGTCGGGGCTGGAACAGGTCTAGTTGGTGTTGCATTGGCTGGGTTGGGATTTGAACAGATGATAGGCATTGACATATCGCCTGCTATGTTAACCAAAGCGGCTGAAAAAGGCGTATATAGCTCCTTAGTTTGCTGCTCGATCGGCGATGAACGATTCAGAAACTTGGGAAGGGCAAGTGGCATCATTGCCACAGGAGTATTTGCCGAGAGCCATGCTGGACCAGGAGAACTGAGCACACTTCAAGACAGTATTGAGCCTGAAGGAATTTTAGTGTTCACAGCACGTCAGAGCTTTTTGCCTCAACTTCAGGAAGTCCTCGACCAACCAGAATGGACTCTTATCGATTCCAAGGTTATGCCGATTTACGACGACCCCATGTATCTTATAGCATCCAAAATTGGAAATACAACTAAATCGTAAATAAAAAATGAGTTCAGAATTGAAAAAACTCGAACAAGTTAACCAGGAACTGGCGAGGGTTCGTGAGATTAGTCACCGTGAATTGCTGGATATGAACGTGATTGAAGAAAGCCAAGAGTTGGTTCATCGAGTTGGTGCAACCAGCGAAGCTAAACAAAGGCTGCCCTTCACGAAGTTATATCTACCGATGGCTTTCACAGGCATTTTGGAGCCCAACAAGTCAGTTGATCAGACTCATCGTGCAATCCTGATTCTATTACCGGGTACAGGAACAACTTTTTCTGTTGCCGAGACACTATGTGATATTGCAGGAACCTTTCATGGGCGAAAAAGCAAGAACCGTGGACGTGGGCGAAAGAGCAACCAAAGTTTATTAACTGAATTACTGCCTGATGGTGAGACGTTCCGTGTAGCCTCTTTTCCAACTGACCTGCCCCTCAATGGTATGGGTTCAAATGCCCCCTTTGAGTTTGCCAGCGAACAGGGCCTTATAACCGTGATTCGCCACGTCCATCTTGTGTTATCACGCCTCTATCCTGACCGCCCAGTTTTTATTGCTGGACGCAGCCAAGGCGGTATAGCTGCCATACTTTATGCCCAGCATTATGATGATCTAGCCGGGGCAATTGCTGTCAATCCGCCCCATCCCGACCCAGAACTGTTTCAGTTTACTGTTCAATATTTGGAGGATAAAGCTAAAGTTCTGGCTGACCTTCTCCATGCCCCAGGTGTGACCCTACACGAGCGTAGCTGGGAAGCTTACAAGACTTTCACACCTGACTTTGACTATCCATCTAGACCATCCCTATCTCCAATCCTAACTTTGGTTAGCTTGGGTGATCCCTTCAACTTATTTCCCCAGTATGCCCATGCACTGAAGGCATTTGCAGAAAATGACGAAAAAAATCAGTTGCACATACTTGATGCAGGGCACAATCTTTGGGACAGGAAATCAGTAGAAACGTATCGAGAAGTCATTAATTTGCAGGCTCAATTTATGTTAAGCCAGATCAAATACAGCGATAACAACTATGACTGATAGTAAAATAATGCAAGTCGGTTAAGGTTCTTAATTCATAAAAGTTGGTTATTCAGTACCTTTTATGCTAAATTTCCAGTTAAAACACTCAGAAAGCTTACTGTACAAGTGAAATGATGCTATTTATAGCAGTCGAAGTAAAGTTTAAGACATCTTTTCCTCCCTGCTCCCTACTCCCTGCTCCCTTTCCAGCAAAAGACTATGTCCTAAACCATACTTCCCTTGGTATAACTAACAAAAAAAATTTCCTGAATACGGCCTCTTACCACTACTCCCTGCTCCCTGCTCCGAATTCCCTTTGCCAAAGTGTTTATTAGACCTCTTGCAAAAGTATTTTTATGATAGTGTTTGCGTCAATTATTGTCCACTATTCCCTATTCCCTGTTCCCTGTTCCCGACAACTGCCGGGAAGTCTAGTTATCATAACAAGTACGGAAGATCCATATTTGTTCCCTTATTAACATTACATTTATTAGTTATAAGCTGATGCGCATTTAAATTGCTTTTTATCTGTTCCCTATTCCCATATCCGCTGTTCCCTTTGAACAATTTAGGTATCCCAATCTAAATGCTGAACAGCTTAGCAGTTCTCATATTAATAAGGCACGCACATTAATAAGGCACGCACACCTATTTTTTCCCTGTTCCCTAAAATACCAAACTTGTGTACCTCACCTATTTGAGAATTGCTATATATTGACTTTTTTTATTTTCCCTCAAACAACTCAGTGAGGATCTCTAAAGCAACCTGAATCTGATCGCTATTGATGATCAGGGGTGGGCAAAACCGAATTGCTGCTTTACCGCAACCGACTAGCAATAAACCCTTATAGAAAGCCCCATCCACAATGCGATTTCGTAGGTCTGGGTCGAGATTTCCATCGGCATCGATTAGATCGATTGCCATCATTAAACCCTTCCCCCGTGGCAAGGAAACCTGGTCAAATCGCTGTGCCAGTTCAGTTAGACCTGCCTGCAATACCTCTCCCATCTGGTGAGCATTATCGATCAGTTCTGCTTGTAATAGTTCCAAGGTGACATTGGCAGCAGCACAAGCTACTGGATTGCCCCCAAAGGTTGCAGCATGGGAGCCAGGAGGCCAGGTCATTAGTTCCGGTCTAGACAGGATAGCACCCAGAGGTAGACCGCTGGCAATGCCTTTAGCCAGGGTAATAATGTCAGGCATCATACCCCAGTGTTCAATGGGAAAAAGTTTCCCAGTCCGCCCCATTCCCGACTGAATCTCATCTACAATCATCAGGATACCGTGGCGAGAGCAAATCTGGCGAATCCGCTCCAAGAAGCCATCGGACGGTACAATATAGCCGCCTTCCCCTTGAATTGGTTCGAGAACGATCGCAGCGACCTCCTCTGGTGGCAATACACTTGAGAAGAGTTTTTCTTCTAGATAATCAAGACTGGCATGGGTTCCATAGGGAATGTGTGTAACACCGGGAAGCAACGGTCCAAATCCTTGACGCTGCACGATTTTGGAACCTGTTAGAGACATCGCCCCATAGGTGCGCCCGTGAAATCCACCCTGGAAGGAAACTATTCGCGATCGCTTTGTATAGTAGCGGGCTAGTTTGATAGCACCTTCGATTGATTCTGCTCCAGAGTTGGTGAAACAAACACGGGCACGACCATCTCCTGACTCTGGAAAAGGGGCACGTACAGCTAGATTTTCCGCTAGTTTCACCATCGGTTCATAATAAAAATCAGTTCCCGATATATGTAGGAGATTAGCTGCTTGGTTCTGTATTGCCTGAACCACTTGAGGATGAGCATGACCAGTTGCAGTTACCGCAATTCCTGCAGTAAAGTCTAGAAAAACATTGCCGTCCACATCTTCGACCATACAGCCCTCACCTCTGGCAGCTGCTAACGGGTAGCTGCGAGTATAGGAGGGGGAACTCACGACGCGATCGCGTTCGATAAGCGCCCGGGCACGGGGTCCAGGCAAGGATGTTCTCAGTTGGGGAACCCGAGGCTGAGTGCGGTTGGTGGGAATGCTAAGCATTTAAGTAATCATTTTCAATGGGTAACAGAGCAATTATATTGGACTTTGGACAAAAAGGGGAGCTAGTTAGCGAGTGTTATTAGCTAACTAGCTCCCAAAAGAAGGGGCGACAGAAATGAGAAGATTTATAGCAGCTTCTCCAAACCGATTTCAATCCACATCCATTAGCTGATTCCCCAAAACAACCAGCGCTATTCGCATCTTATTTTGAAATGTCTACTGGATACGTGAGCGGTTACTGGCTATACGAGATCAGCACAGATAATCCAACATGGCTCGATTCCTCCCTAAAACCAGTTCTGAATAGAGCGCAAGCTCATCAACTTCAATAAAAATTCAACACTTTAATACAAAGAATCTGACCTATGCAAATTACAATCGACCTACCCCCAGATCTCGAACAAGACCTCATCCGCCAAGCGGTTGAATCAAATGTCGGGATCCAAACCCTTGTTCTCCAAGCGTTACGCCAGCTAATCCAAACAGCACCTAGCTCTATTTCCCAGTGGTCGGATGTCGTCCTGTCTTATGAAGGAATTCCTGATTTCCCGGCTTTCGAGTCCTATCGTGATCAACTCCTGCCACCTCGTGAACCGGAATTATTCTGATGCGATACCTTCTCGATACTTGCGTGATCAGCGACTTTATTAAAGGTGAAACTGGTTTACAGACCGAAAACTGGCGGCAGCTATAAACATGCTGGAGTGGAAGGGGGGGAGTTTTTGATCGAGTTTCAGTGAGATATTCCCCAAGTAGCGGAGAGTTTGGCTGCATTGCAAGTTGGTTTACTGGCGCATCATCTTTTTGGTACTAGGATGGCGTGCGATCGCTTTTAGCGGAAGCTGAGGCCTTTGGCCACGCTTCGCGAACGCTTCATCGCGTAGCGTAGCCCTTCGGGCTAATCGCATTCTCCCAACACTGACCAAGCCCACTCGCATAGCATAGTACGTCTCTAATCGTCTGCATCGTAATATTTCTTTACTAAAAATGATTATTATGAACAATAATAATCATTATCACCATATACTGTTCCCTGGGAGGTTCAGCCAACTAAGTGTGAACCTCTGATAACTATTTTGTTCATTAGGGATATTCAGGAAAAGCCTATGTCACTGAACATTACTCCAGAGCTTTTGAAGCAGGCACAGGAGGGTGAGGTTAATCAAGAAGCTTTTATTGACAGCATCAGGCAATCGTTACCTTATGCCTTTGGAGTTGTGGAAGACCTGGCCAAGCAATTGGCACAGGGTGAAGCGGAATGGGTAGAGCATTCGGTACCACCACCAACTGAGCAAGATCGAGCCCAGCTATTGCGGATGATAGGTGGGGATGCGATTCGTGGTGCAGTCGAACGTTATTTTGGGATCAAGTTAGCCTTTCAAAACTGCCACAAAACCGCTATATTTCGTCCATAAGCCTTAGAATCACCTGCTTATCAGGACTTTATTTCTATCCGCAGTCAAATTCTGAACTAGACACCAGAACTGATCGATTGTTAAAACTTAGCCAGAGGCTCTAGCTACTAGAGCCTCTGGTTAAAATAGATATTATTAAATAATAACCTCGCAAGTCACAGAACCGATACTTTTTAGCTACCAAAGTCTACCAATATAAACTTTAGCCCGCCAATGCAAGCTGATTCGAACGCCAGGGGGTATCTCCCAAAGCACGAAGAAATATTCCTCGTGCGCCGTTAAATTTCTAGAACCAGATCCAATGTCACTACAAAACCCTTGGTTTTCGGGAAATTTTAATTAAGACAAGGTCGTGGCACTAATATCATAGTTAAATTATAGCAAATTACTTGAGGCTTTGGCAACCTTTGTGATACTTTTACCTACTGTCCACTAACCTTCCGGCAGCTCAAGGGGTGCAGGTTCAAGGTAGAGCTGAATGCCAATACGAATATTTTCTATTGCTTCTACTTTCGTTTCACCACAGGAAGTACAACCAGGAAGTTCGGGGCACCAAGCTGCCCAGTCTCCGTTAACTAGATCAGGCTCAAGAATGACTCTCCATTTCATCAGACTTCTCTCTAAACTCAGTATTCAAATACTAATGTGATCTAAAGGATCAGCGATCAAGAAATAAGCTGAATGCTTAATACTGATCGCTGACAGCTAAACTAGAATAGAAGATTAAATAATCTAATTGGTAATTCAATTAGGGAGAAAATACCACTAGCAGGTCTCGAAATCCTTTCGACATTGTCCGCAGTTGTTGCTGCACCATCCCGTTTAACAATAATCACATCATTAGGCTGCAAGGTCGGATTAGTTTCCTCGTTAACTGGAGCAGTAAAATCGATTTCAATTTCTCTTTTTTCAACTGTGCCATTGCGATTCAGGCGAACTAATTCAACAGAACCCTTTTCAGCACGAACGTCATCAAATCCCCCAGCGGCAAGCAAGGCTTCATTCAAAGGAGCATTGGGCTTGACTTCGATATTACCAGGTTGTTTAACTTGACCAACCACATTGACCGGGATAGCAGCAGCAGAAAGGTTGGAATCTGCTAATGCCAATGCTACCTCTGGAGCAATTTCATCAGCTTTGGTGACAAGAATTGTATCTCCCTCCTTTAAGAGGATATCCTGAGTTAGGTCACCCTGTCGCAACAATTGCCAAAAATCCAAGGCAATTTCTTGTTGTGTACCCCCTTGGGTCAAACGTCGCACTTTAACCTGGCGAACATTAGCGTCTTGGGTAATGCCTCCAGCGATCGCGATCGCTTGAGTTACAGTTGGTGGTGCATTGGTGCTACGGATATCAGCACTACCGATGTTAATGTTATTATTACCCAGAGTTTCTCCCTTGACCACATAAGCTCCTGGGTTAACCACTTCCCCTACCACAGCCACTTGAATCGGACGGCTGGCATTAGCTGCAAAACTGGCATTGGACAATAGACGGGTTTGCTCTGGGTTGATAGCAGTAGTAGTTCGGAGCAAGATTTCATCCCCATCCCGCAAGGTAACATCCTGCCTGATATCACTTCTATTAATCAATTGCTGGAGATTGATATAATAAGTATTGCGCTGCCCAGAGCCTTCAAGACGCCGAAGTTCTACTTGCTTAACGTCTGCTGTTAGGGTAGCCCCCCCAGCCAAATTAATCGCTTGAGTCAGGGAGGGAAATTGCTGTCCTTCATTCAGACCCATGGTGTAGGCTCCAGGGCGACTCACTTCCCCAGCCACGGAAATTTTTAAAGGACGGGGTTTCACCAGACTCAAGGAAACTACTGGGCGTTTGATGTAAACTGAAAAGGCACTGGTGACGAGTTCGCTAGCTTGATCGAGAGTTTTTCCCCTTACAAATACACTACCAATCAAGGGTAAGTTAAGGGAACCGTTCACCAGTACTTGATACTGACCACTGTATTCATCAACATCAAAGATATTCAGGGTAAGAACATCTCCAGCATCAAGGGTATAAGCTCTGTCTGGTGGTAAAGAGTTACGCACAGGGGGTGTGGCTGCTGATACCGTGTTACTCTGATTCACCTTAATGAAGTCAGCAATGGATGGTGGAGCTGGTGCCTCGCTCGGGGATGGTGGAGCTGGTACCTGGCTCGGGGATGTTGAAGCTGGTACCTTGATTGAAGGAATTTGAGCTAGGGTAGGTGTAGGTAGGGTAATAGCGGAAACCACCAGTAAGCTTACACCCACAACTGGTCTAGTCAATCGTGGTGTAATACTGTGATTCTTAGCAATTTCGCTTAATATCTCTTGGGGTCTTTTTTTCCCTAGGTTAACTGTATTGATCATAAACATATTGACTCTTGCTAGATAAAGACACACTAAATTGTGCAGAAAATCCGGAATATGTTGTGACTCAAGCCACCTCACCAATGTGTTTAGGGTTGTTTAGGCTTCGTTGACGCTTTCTTTGGCCTGTCATTTGTAATTGGTTATTGGTTATTGGTGAGCTTGATCTGGTCTAGGGTTTCATCCCTTCATCGGCAAGCTATAGGTAAAGCGCACTCACTACTATGACGTCTCTGATTGTGGTTGGGATTTGATAACAATTGACAACTGACAATTGGTGAACACATAGATTAGCCTGGTAGAGCAACATTGTTAAAGAGCCGTTATCGGTTTGTTCTACTTAGAGGATACTCGTAGCTGGAAAGTTCCCTATCTGAGCAACTGCTGCTATAAGTTATTAGTCATACTTAATTCTTAATACCCACATAATAGCACTGACACCAATCTGTTACCCTTTGCCAACTCTAAGTCAGCAGGTTATACTTGACTAGTAGTTTGCTATTCATCAAGACAGAAGGGGGTCTTATTTTTTTTTTGACGATTTAAAATAGAACAAAAGTTATTTAATAACACAATAGATTTAGCTGCAGTTGTCGTGAACAGGTAACAGGTACTAATACTTGATTAAAACAGCATCAAGAAAATATTTTTTCAACAAGAGTTATTATTAAAATAATAATTATAAGTTATGCTATAATAGTTTTATTTACCTAGGTAATCAACTAAATCCTATCTATATTTAGAGCTGGCCTCGCGTTTAGATATTGCCAACACTAACCTTAATCTTTCACTCATAATCTCCCTATTTATATCTATCCCTATTTATCCATACGGAGGTTTGCATAACTATCAAGTACACAGGATTTTCTCCTTCTTCCCTCTTCCCTGCTCCCTGCTCCCTGCTCCCTGCTCCCTGCTCCCTGCTCCCTAAAACCCAAGAATTTGTACCTGACTGAATTGCAAACCGCTGTCAATGAATTAGCATTAGCCATACTTTAACGACAATCTAGGATGATTACCTGAATTTAAAAGACTGTCGCTCAGGGCTATCAATTAGCATTCTTGTTCTTTATTATAGTGTACAATTCGATTCGTGATATCTAACATGGATAGTTAATATTATCATGACATGAATCGTTTATTTCCTGAGAAAAGTTAATGAAAAAGGCACTGGTTTGTGGAGTATCTGGTCAAGATGGAGCCTATTTAGCGAAATTGCTCTTAGACAAAGGCTATACTGTCTGTGGCACGTCACGGGATGCTCAAATGTCCTCCTTTAGTAACTTGGTGTATTTGGGTATCCGAGACCAAGTTAAGTTGGAATCAATGACACTCACGGATTTTCGCAGTGTCTTGCAAGTGCTGACAAAATTCCAACCCTATGAAGTCTACAACTTGGCGGGGCAAAGCTCAGTGGGTTTGTCTTTTGGACAACCGGTAGAAACCCTAGAAAGCATAGCGACTGGCACGATTAATTTACTAGAGGCAATTCGCTTTACTGGTGCTCCCATTAAACTCTATAACGCTGGTTCTAGTGAGTGCTTTGGGGATACAGGAGAACAAGCAGCTGATGAACAGACTCCCTTTCGTCCCAGAAGTCCCTATGGTGTTGCTAAAGCAGCAGCGTTTTGGGAAGTAGCTAACTACCGTGAAGCCTATGGGTTATTTGCCTGCTCTGGTATTTTATTTAATCATGAGTCTCCCCTACGACCAGAACGATTTGTGACCCAAAAAATTGTTAGTGCTGCTTGTCGGATTGCTAACGGTAGTCAAGAGAAGCTTCGTTTGGGCAATATGGCAATTAAGCGTGACTGGGGTTGGGCTCCTGAATATGTTGAAGGAATGTATTTAATGCTACAGCAAGACCAGCCAGATGATTATGTAATAGCGACAGGGGAGAGTTATAAATTAGAAGATTTCGTGGCAACGGCGTTTGCTACAGTTGACTTGGACTGGCAAGACCATGTGGTGACCGATAGCAGCTTGTTCCGACCAACTGATTTGGCTTTAGGGAAATCTAACCCAGCTAAGGCAAGGGATAAGTTAGGCTGGCAAGCCCAATACAAAATGCCGGATGTGGTGCGAATGATGGTGGAAGCTCGGTTGGAGAGTTTGTCTGAGTGAAGGCTTGCATGGTTGGATGCAAAGGGTAAAGGGTAAAGGGTGAAAAGGGACTGGGGACTGAGACGGTGATATAACTGGTGCTGCTGATATAACTCTGTCCCCATTACCCCATCACCCCATCACTGCATCACCCCATAACCCTATCACCAGCCTAAAATCCTCGTAGGGAAAAGGAGGTATTTTGGGCTACCTGTAAGGCTTGGACTAGTTGACCTAAAGAATATTTCAAATGGGAGCCAGCATCCACTGCTACCCAGCCTTGGGGAGTGGCATGCCGCCATTCAAAGTGTAGGTGGGGACCAGTAGAATTACCGGTGCTGCCAACGCGGCCAATTACAGTTCCTTTTTGTACCCATTCCCCAGGTTGGACGAAGATTTCTGATAGGTGAGCGTAGCGGCTTTCTTGGGTACCTTCCTCATGGCGCACCATAACGGTCAAACCGTAGCCACCTAAGAAGTCAGCTGTTACTACTTCACCATCAGCGGCAGCAACAACTGGAGTACCTAGGGGTGCTGCTATATCTGTACCAGCGTGGAAACGGCGATTACCGGAAATCGGATGAATCCGCCAGCCGAATAGGGAGCTAATGGCAGAAGGAATGGTTACGGGGAACACAAAGCTGGATTGCCTGAAATTGGCCAATCCTGAGGGTCGTTGGGTGAGATTGTAGTAGGCTAAGGCTGTAGGAAGTTTCCTTACAGACCGATTCCTCCGAGCAACGCTAATCCCACGAGGAACCCATTTAGCTGGACGAGTTTTGGCAGGTTTGACCCGATTAAATCTGACCGGTTGAACTGAATTATATCTGACTGGTCGAACGGGATTATATCTAGCAGTTTGAGTACTAATTACTCGTGGTCTGGGTAATTGAGTTACTCTACCGTTCCGTCTACCTCCAGTGATAGCAATTGGTTGACGCCTCGGGGCAACACCACAATTCCCCCTGAGTTGCCCATTTCTGGCTACGGTGCGACAACCCCTTGACCGTTCAGTTAAGACAACTGCCGAGGGGGGAGTGTACCGTTTAGTGGCACCAACATTGTAGTTTGTGCGGTCAATATAGCTATTTTTAGCAGCGGTTTTTGGAACACTAGGCTGTAATGCTACTGGATTGAGCTTGACTTTTGGTGGCTTGGCGACAGTGGCTTTAGCTGGTACAGAGAATTGGGTTCTACGCTGTACTGGTTTGACTGCGATCGCTTTTGTCCGGACAGATTTCCTAGCTGGTGGAGCAATCGGTTTCTTGACCTTGATAGCCACGGAGGGAGCTACTGATTTCCGGGCAGCTTTTGGTGCTCGTGGGGCAATGGGTTTAGTGACCTTGGTTGCTGCTACTGGTATGACAGCAGCTTTTGCTGGAGCTGGTTTTGCCACTGGCACAGCTGGCACCGGAAAGGAGCTTGGGGGTGTAGGTTTAGGCAAAGCAGCAATAAGAGTTGGATCAAATGCTGCTTCCGTTATAGATTTGGTAGTGGTGTTGACTGATACAGCTTCTATGGGTGACTGAGTTTTTGCCACAACCATACCGCTGCTGAGGACACCAATACTACTCATCACACTCAGTCCATGGATGAGTTTTGGGCATCGGTAGAAAATGCTATACAGGGTGCTACCAGGGGAGTTTTCTTTGGTCATTTACGACTCACTAAAAATAATTACTACACAGTTATACTCGCGCTTGTTAGCTATCAGCCATAATTCCGGCCTTGCGTCAGTCTTCGAATGAATAGGAGTAGAGTGGGCATCCTGCCCGCCCGAAAATTGTAACGGGCCAGATGCCCATGCCACGGCCAGATGCCCATTCCACGGCCAGATGCCCATGCCACGGCCAGATGCCCATGCCACGGCCAGATGCCCATGCCACGGCCAGATGCCCATTCCACAGGTGCGACCGTTGGCGAATTAAATTCGCCACGGGTCGCACCGCCAGGAACGGGCAAGATGCCCATTCCACAAAACTCTTAAAATCATTCCATTATTAAGCAACGCCATAATTCCTGTTTTGTTGATTAGTTGATGCTTAACATTTGACCCTTAACCGTAATAGTTCTCAACAACTACGATAGCCAAGACTGATTGTACCGGGCTTGAGCAAAATTTCTTTTGGGGTCGGAGTATCGTGTAGATGCACTCGCAGTTCGCCCCTAGGGGTTACCCCTGTTATGATGCCTGGATTTCCTTCTACCATGACTTGGCTTCCTTGATAATTGAATAGCGCTAGATATCGTGGTAGCAAACTATTCATTCCTTCCTCTGACCAGAGTTGATATCCGGACAGTAGTCCTTGTAAAACAATGGCAGCCAGCATTTCTATAGAAGTCACAGTGGGAGAGGGCTCGGGTTGCCAAAATGAGCACAAATTGATGCCAGATTCCGGCACCTCATTGCTCCAGTTGATTCCGACACCCACGACTGCTTTGGTAATTTGACCCTGTTGCACACGGGTTTGTGTTAGAATACCTCCAAGTTTGCGTCCCTTAAGCAGTAGGTCATTGGGCCACTTCAGAGACACTGGCATAGCGTAAGCTCTCAAGGCTGTAGCAATTCCCCAAGCACTACACATGGTTAGCTGGGCGCTGTCCAATGCCTGTAACTTGGGAGCTAAAGCTAAGGATAAGTAGAGTCCACCTTTTGGAGATTGCCATTGTCGTCCCCACTGTCCCCGCCCTGCTGTCTGTTGCCCAGCAATAACCATCGAGGGAACTGTTGCACCTTGGTTGAGCAATTCCCAAAGGGTTTGGTTGGTGGATGGGAGAGTGTCAAATACCTGTAGGGGAATTGGTGAGAATTTCCCCATGCCTGGGGAGTTGAGGGGCAACTGTTCCCTTACTGCTTCCAGAGCAATTTCAAACGCTTGTTGATTAAATGAGCTTGTATTCATTTAAATGATAAGCTCACGTAAATGATTGTCTAGGGTGAAGGACATTTATCTCGGCAATAGACTTCTAGAGATTTAATTGTCGCTGAGTCGCGATAGTTCTGGGTTTGGTTATATTCTTTCAATGGTGAAGCATAAAGGCCAGAAAACTGATTCTTAGTATCATTGACGTTTACTCCGATGCGGAAGGCTATATCTTGTGATAGGTTGGCAAAATTGACGTATTCCCTAGACTCGCTGGCATAGTTAAAGGACAAGGTAGCGTCACCGTAGGCTTCCTCAGCTAGTTTTAGGGGTGTGCCAGGGCCAACACCTTTGCTGGTGCGATAGTTAGGATTTGTGGTGAATAACGCTTCCATTACGGTTGAATTACCCATAGGTGTTCCCATCGGGTAAAGAATATAGTATTGGGGTTGTCCTGATTGGATAACTGCGATCGCATCGAAACCGACAATAAACGGTGACTTCACCTCAAATTTTGCTTTATCCCCTAGGGATTGTTTTAGCTGTCCCAAAGTCATTCCCAACTTAGCCGGTCCAATTCCTTTAGCAGAGATAGTAAAGGCATCTGATGCCGGAGGAGACAGTTTGGCTGTGGGCTTTGAACTGCCAGATTTAGATGTGTCCTCTAAATTAGGCGGGGTTGGCATCGGTTGGGGACTTGTTGTTGTCTTAGGTGGTGGAGTCGGCGACTCGCCACAGCTCATCAGCACCATCAGCAAACTCGTGATTAACCATCGAGATTTCATCAAAAATTCACGGCTGGATACTCCCCTGACACCCCATTGGGGTTAAACGTGAGAGGTTGCGCCGCGCCTCCTACAAAGATCAGTTCATGAACATTCAACCTATATATTTTAATTGATCGGTGTTTTTTGAAGATTGACGGTTAACTGTGAAATGTCAAGATTAACTCTCAACAAAAACAATAGGTGCGCTCTTACCATTAAGAATTAAATTCGCGTGATTGTCGCACCTCTAGCTATTTTCCTGACTCAATAACTTCTTTGAGAATTAGTTGTGCTGTAGCCGGAGCGAGGAGTACACCATTGCGATAATGACCTGTTGCTAACCAAACATTATTGTAACCAGGCAGTTGACCAATGACAGGGGCAGGTCGTCCTTCTGGACGAGGGCGTAACCCGTACCATGTGTGGATAATCTCTGCTGTGGCTAGAGGAGGGCAATATGCGATCGCATTCTGTCTGACCACCTCCAGTAACCCTGGTTGTGCTTCTACATTACCTGCATCATCGGGAAACTCAACTGTTGCGCCCACCCAGTAGTCTTGCTTACCCACTGGCAAAATATGAACATCATCACGAGTAATCACCGGCTGAAAATCTTCATATCCCATTGGCTGAGGGAGCCGCAATTTTAAGGCTTGTCCCAGTACTGGTTTGAGACTCAGAGGCAGATCTTGACTAACTTGCCTGTCTGGTGCTTGGAGCATCTTAATCAACCCAGATGAACCTAACCCAGCAGCCACTACTAGGCAATCTATCTCTAGGGTTCCAGCATCCGTATAGATTTGGGAGCAATTGAGAGAATTGTTGAGATCTGAACCTATGGATTCAAATGCTTTAATTGTGATTCCAAAATTAAACCTAACCCCATTGGCCTCAGCACCAGCTACTAATACTTGAGTTAGGATAGTTGGATCAATTTGTAGGTCTTGGGGAGAATAGATTCCAGCAATAAATTTATCTTGACTTAGCTGAGGACAACGATGCTTGACTTGGGGAACATCCCAAATTTCTAATTGCCAACCTTGGGTGAGGCGAGTTTGTAATAGTTTTTCCCAAGACGCTAAGTCTTCTCCAGGCAAACACAGCTTCAAGATACCGTTGCGATTGACTGGAATCTGGTATCCCGTGAGTGCCTCTAATTCAGGAATCAGGCTCTGATAGCGCTGGATACTGGCTTGGCGCAGCTGCCACGCCCTACCCTTGACTTTCTTACTAATGGCACCCATCAGTACCCCTAAAGCAGCACCAGTAGAGCCTTGTGCTGGCATATGCTGGTCGAGGACAGTGATACTTAGCCCATTTACCCGACTAAGTTCATATGCGATCGCTGCTCCAACGATACCGCATCCAATAATAGCGACTTTACTCACAATTTTATGAAGTTTAAAGTTTAAAGTTTGAAGTGTGAAGTGTGAAGTATGAAGTGTGAAGTGTTAGTTCAGAAGTGTTAATTATGAATTATGCTTATGGATAAGGTTTTTATTCCACCTTTACACTTCACACTTTACCCTTTACCCTTTACACTTTACCCTTTACACTTTACACTTCACACTTTACACTTCACACTTCACACTTTACACTTCACACTTCACACTTCACACTTCATACTTCACACTTCATACTTCATAACTTTCTAACTAGTGGGAATTAATTCCAAAAAGTCATCAAAGTTTTTCAAAGCTGCTTCGTAGTTTTTGAGTGCCAGCTGGGAGTTGCGCTCTACAGAAGCTTCGTCAATTTTAACCAAAGATTTCAACAATACTTCAGCCGCTTCCTTGGCTGCTTTCTGGTCTTTAGGAAGGAGTTGGCCAGCCAGATAGTTACTGCTGCGCCCTAGATCTCCTAACGGACCATGGATAAATGAACTAATATCTACCCAGTTTTCGTCTTGAATGTTGGCTTCGAGAACTGGCATTTTCTCGCGAAGCTCAAGCACTCTAGTAGCACTTGTCTGGATTTGGGCAATTTTTTCAGGGGTGTAGGTAGGAGCCTTGGTGGCACTTGGGCTACCACAGCTGACCAAAAAGGTCATCACCATTGCCAGAATCACAGTCAGAATAGACCGATAACTTCTCATCATCATTGTTTGTTCGCTAGCCAACCGATCGGGAAAACTATTTAAGGTTCTTGACACTCCCCGCCCGCTTATGAGCGGGGATTCTTAGTTCTACGACACGCCTTAAAATTAGTTATCCCTCAAAGGCAGTACTTAAGCCAAATAGCCGTTTAAAAACGCGCATATCGAGCCTAATTTAACTAAACGAGCGTGGGCTTATCTCCCTAAGCGTTGGGTCTCCCCCGTTCCCGTGTGCCCCACGGTACGTTTAGTTTTAAAAGGTTATTTTACTGGGGTTTCGGTATCTGTTAAGATCCATGCGTTTTGGCGAGGTTTTTCGCTCCTCGTGTACTAGTATCGCTTTACGTCGTTGTTTTAAATTGGCAGTACCGACGAATCCTGCCTGTACTAGGCTACATGTTTATTCTATCACACTTTACTTAAAAGCCGTCCTAGAATAACGGGGCTTTAAACCAAAAATTTTTGGTCAAGTACTATAACCCAATATTGCTCCCATCAAACGCAAAGTTTAATACCCAATATGGTAGCTTGACCACTGATTGTGTCGAAGTTTACCTACCCAAGCACTACTTTCAGCAAGATCTTGGTTGGTGAAATACTAATCAAATCACGATCTGCTTAGGTAGACGCTGCTGAAAGCTGTTTGCCTTTCTCAAGCTTGTAGATGAGCTGTACAGATATAATATTAAAAAGTTTCTATAGCAAAGGGAACAACGGATCACCGGAACAGCGGATCACCGGAACAGCGGATCACCGGAGTAGGGAATATTGCATCAAAAATTATCACAATTGATTTAGGATTGCTATAACTATAGCTTTTACCAAGCTATCATAAAAGCAAATCTGATTTATTATAGTAAATAATCCTTGGATATCTTTTTTACTATTCCCATATCCGCTGTTCCCTACTCCCTACTCCCTACTCCCTACTCCCTAATCTAAGGGCCTAAGTACCTTACCGAATTGAGAACTGCTATATATCATGGCATTTACAGATTTTAAATCTGCTGACGAAGTACAGAAGGCATATCGAATCAACTATACCGAAGAAGACTTTCTTCCCATTTCTTCTGTCTCGCCACCAGAGCAATTTATTCAAGATTACGAGTTTAGCAGGCAAAACTTTGATATTTTCTCATCCGAGGCTGCCCGCTGTGAAAACGTTATCTACCCGATTTTACGTGAAGCATGTAAAAAGTTTGTTGAACAATATTCAATCTGGAGCCATAAATCGATTTATGCAGATAGTATTTTAACGGGAACACCAGATTATATTTTTGGTAAACGTTCAGAACTGGGTAAAAACGTAATAGAGTATCCGCTGATTTTGATTGTAGAGGCAAAACAAAACGATTTCATGAAAGGTTGGGGGCAATGTTTGGCAGAATTAGTAGCTGCACAAAAGTTAAATAAAACTGAGAGTCTGGTGGTATATGGAATAGTTACTGATGCTGAGTTGTGGCAGTTTGGAAAGCTGGATGGAAAACATTTTACCAAGAATTATTCTAGGGTAACTATTAATGACTTAAGTGAGGTATTTGGTTCGGTTTGCTCTGTTGTGGAGTTAGCTGCGAAGTCATCTACGGTGCGCCCCTCCTAGGGCGAGTAAATCGCCCTAGGGTCGCACCGCTAGGAGTAGGTTAATGGGAGCAGGGAGGTTTGCAGCAGGGAGTAGCGATGCAGCACTATAGTTGTTAATGCTTTTTTCCGTTGCAGCCCAGTATTAGTATGCTATAGAATGAGACTAATAAGACCGAACCTATTGGCAAAATGAGCGATCGCAATATTATTACCATCGAAGCGGATAAGCGAGGTGGTAAACCTTTTATTCGACAGATGCGCATAACAGTTGATGACGTTTTAGGCTGGCTAGCAGCTGGTATGTCTCACGCCGAAATTGTCGATGACTTTCCAGAATTGACCGAAACAGACATTAAAGCTTGCCTAGAATTTGCTGCTGATCGCAACATCCTTTAATTGCCACCAATACTGACTAATTCAAGCTTTGCGTCTTAGAAACGGCACCAGGATTTCACTAATTTCCCTCGACCAATGCTCCTGAGGGTAATGTCCAGCTTCCTCCAGCTTCACTAA
Organism: Moorena sp. SIO3I6; assembly: GCF_010672095.1. Taxonomy (NCBI): domain Bacteria; kingdom Bacillati; phylum Cyanobacteriota; class Cyanophyceae; order Coleofasciculales; family Coleofasciculaceae; genus Moorena; species Moorena sp. SIO3I6. Next base: position 98,408 of record NZ_JAAHHU010000025.1, read on the forward strand.
TTCCTTATTCTTAAGCTGATTAGCAAATTGCTCAGCTTGCTCAACCGGAAGCCAAGGGTCTTTGAGTCCCCAAACAATTAAGGTTGGCTTGTCCCAGTTGCGGAAACCTGATTCAATTTCTGCCATACACTTGTTCATCTGGATATTCTTGATAGTCGCTACCAGAGAACGTCCAGGATCGGAACTTTTCAGAAAGGGCTTGCGATAGAGATCTAAATAGTTGTCTTCAATGCGATAGCGCGACCCCCCTTCCAGAGTTCGGTCAACTAACAAGGGGTCTTGGGTTAACATATCCCCGATGAATGGCCATCCCCATTGCTGCATTTTGCTGGGTAACTTGGCAGCCGAGGAGACAGGTGTATTTAGAATCACTAGACGCTCAATCTGGTCTGAGTGACGCAAGGCATATTGAAGTCCCACGGAGGCGAGAAACCCTTGAACAACTAACGAAAACCTTTCGATTTCCAGGTGTTTAAGGAAATCGCCTAAGGCTTCAATGAAAGCATCTGGTGTGTAGGGAAAGTCAAGCCGGTCCGGTTTTGCGGATAATCCAGAACCGAGCCAATCTGGTGCGATCGCATCGTAGCCTACTTTAGCTAAATCTGGCATGATCTCACACCAGCAAAAACTCTGGGATGGTAAGCCATGAAGAAGTATTACTGGCACTCCTCTACTATCCCCAACTGGTTTAGCTTCCCGATAGAACCATTCCCAAGACCCGACTTCTATAGATTGTTCACTGATTGACACGGTTGTTTTGCCTTTACGCTGTTGCTTGTCGTGTGGCAATCCTGATCGACTTGTGAACAATACTTCCATTGAAAATAGTTCGTCAGTCCTGAGTGCTGAGTTTTGAGTAAGAACTGTGATTGTTCACTTTTCAGCTCGGATTGCTATATGAGCTTACCGCTGAGTGGGAACTTAGGCAAGTGAGGAGGATGATTTATCAAAAGCGGAACGGAAGTAGCGGACTTGGGTATCTTATCGGAAATGCTGCCATGTCAGAAGACCTGGTTCTGGTATTGATTAAATATTTAACTTATACTACAAAAGTATAAATTTTTATAAATAATTGGGTAGATTTGTATTAGGTTGTAATAAAAAGATACAAATTACGTTACTAGCAGTTAACCATAGGAGATTAGGCGTGAACGCAGCTGAACAAGCAATCGGCTTAGAAGTCACCACCAAAATTGCGGCTGTTGTGAATTTGTTTAAGTCTGAATTCCCTGATGCCAAGGCTGACCTCAAGCCTTGGACAAATGACCCGGAAACCCGAGAACTCGTGGATCCTAACTCCATTGACATTGGCTTTCACTTCCCTGGCTGGAGTAGACGCTTCCAAAGTCGAAGTATTTTGTTACAGATTCGGTTTCATAAAGACCAGTTAGATCAATCTCATCGGCTGATTGGTTTGGAAGCGACCGCCTTTAACCATCAAGGAGAAGCTTGGCGACTCTCCACAGTGGAGCGTTGGCAAATTATCGGTAGTTGTCAGCCATCAGCTGAAGTGGGGGAGAAGCTAAAACATTTCTGTCGTCAGGTGTTTGAGTTGTTTCTCTGATTTAACTTGCCAAATCTGCTTTCAACCAAATAACCTTAAACCTTCAACCAAATAACCTTGGCCTTTGGCCACGCTACGCGAACAACCTTAAACCTTCAACCTTCAATCCGATATCCCCTTGGTGTAATCATCCAATCCTGATGAATATCAGTGCTTTGATTACCAATCAGCACCATAGTCAGCATATCAATGGGTATTTCTAGCATTTTGTCAAGAGTTGTGAGAGTGATTTTTTCATCCTCTCGATAGGCGGAAACCACAATGGCTACAGGGGTATCAGGTTTACGATGCTTGAGAAATATCCGTTGTGCGATCGCAATCTGTTCAGTACGATTACGCGATCGCGGATTGTACAACGCAGTCACAAAATCTGCTGCGGCTGAGGCTTCTAGACGCTTTTCGATTACTGGCCAAGGGGTCAATAGGTCACTCAAACTAATGGCACAAAAATCATGCATCAGGGGTGCTCCCACACGAGAGGCAGCAGCTTGTAAGGCTGTAATACCAGGAAATACTTGCACCTGGGGTGTCTTACCATCCCAGCCCCTAGAGCGCAATTCTTCTAGGACTAACCCAGCCATACCATAGATACCGCAGTCACCAGAAGAAACCACTGCTACCGTTAATCCCCACTCAGCCAGTTCAATGGCACGTTTTGCTCGTTGGCTTTCTTGGGTAATCGGTAATGCTTCGATAATTTGTCCTGGACGTCGCAAGCTTGTAATTAAATTGATATAGAGGGAGTAACCAATAACAGCATCAGCGCTGGATATAGCCGTTTTAGCTGCTGGGGTTATTTGGTCAAGATTTCCCGGACCGATACCCACTAGCAACAGTTTCCCCAAACGTCCAGTGTATTCTACTGGGGATTGAGCAATCGCTACAGTTACGGCTCCTACTTGATTCGCTGATTTGACTATTTGTTTGGGAACTAATAAGGGTTGTTCGGGAAGCATGGGCTTTTGGCCAACGTTCGCGAACAACTTGCTAACTTTCAACTCTTGAGCGCTATACAGAGCTGCTGCTTCGGCAACGCTGGGAGTACCAACTTCTGCCGCCACCACATCCGATGGGTTGGGTACAGTTACGGAACGGAGTACCTCAGCTGGGAAAGTGCGTAAGGGCCAATGGCGCTCTTGGCACAATTGGACTATACCGACTTCATCGGCTTTCAGGTCAATAGTCGCAATTCCTGCGATCGCATTTTCTGATAAACCATAACCCTCACAGGTCTGCCGAATCGCCATTTCAATCAACTGCTTCGATGTCCCTCGCTCACAACCAATTCCCAACCACAGTACCCGTGGATACCACTGCACGTTTGCTAAATCCGATTCTGGGGAAAATTGCTGTTGGGTGGCACTAATCCAAATCCTGGCTTTGGGTGAGATCGACTCGGATTCAGTTGTAGCGCGATTGTCTGGAAATCCGAAATAGAAAGGATGTCCATCTCTAAGATGAGCTTGCCAAAGAGTGGAACCAGCCTCTTGAATTACCTGTACTATTTCCCCACGGGCAACCACAGCACTTACTCTAGTCCAATCCCCTTCTCCCCGATACCAGCCAAAGGGAATACCTAAGACATCAACTCCAGGTAGACCTAAATCTGCTGCTGCTCCCGTTAAAATAGGCGTTGAGTCCAGTTGGGACGCAATTAACCGTGTCAGTTGATCTGCTCCCCCTTGATGACCACTACACAAACTAATTACAAAACCTCCCCCTTGATCAACCACCACCACCGCTGGATCACTGGATTTATCCGTTAACAAAGGAGCAATTAAGCGCACCACTGCTCCAGCTGCCAAACAAAACACCAAGGCACGGTGGTTTGGCCAGAGGGAGGCAATGTGGTCTTTGAGGGAACCCTTGTAGACAGCAACCTGTTCTAGGGTGCTCAGAGAATTAGGTACCCAAAGGGTTCCACCAGTAGTTTGACAGAGGGGTTGCAGGATTTGAGCCCCAGTAGGAGTGGTAGCGATCGCAGCTAGGGGTTGGAAATTTTCAAAAACCGATGCCATCATGAAAGAAATAGACCTTACCTAGGGCACACTTAAGATACCCAGCTTTACTCTTAAAATAGAATATTCGCGCTTGCTGTTTATCGGTTCCTCGATTCCCAAACCAGCATAAAAATACCCAGGCTAATAACAACTGATATAATGACGAACTTGGGCTATTTTTTTCAATATTTTACAGTTTACTTCTTGAGCAATACAAAGCACATAAAAATCTGATCTAATTCTAATTTATTATTGATTATTTTATTACAATTAAACTCCCATAACCTAGATAGCATTTCCAACTATATCATCAAATCCAATCCTGATTTATGATCACACCAAAAAATTATCATAGCGACTGCATCAAGACAAGGATTACAGTTTTTGATATTACCAAAAATTACTATTATATAGTTGATTAACTCTTGCCTCTTGCCTCTTGCCTCTTGCCTTCCCCTCCTGGGAGGGGTTAGGGGTGGGTTCCTCTTGCCTCTTGCCTCTTGCCTCTTGCCTTCCCCTCCTGGGAGGGGTTAGGGGTGGGTTCCTCTTGCCTCTTGCCTCTTGCCCTTCCCTAAACGATTCTGTTCACAACTCAAATTATATTGTCTATTATGTCAGTTTCTATTGCCTATCTCGGACCACCAGGAACCTATACAGAAGCCGCTGCCACAGCTTATGCTGAGCGACTCCAGAAACAACAGGCTCAGCAATCCCTGTTGTGTCCTTATCCCAGCATTGCCCAAACCTTACAATCAGTAGCTAACCAACAAGCTGATCTAGCAGTGGTACCTGTAGAGAATTCCATTGAAGGCAGTGTCGCCATGACACTAGATCGGCTTTGGCAACTAGATCAGCTCCAAATCCAACAGGCTCTGGTTTTGCCAATCAGACATTGTCTGATGTCACGGGCATCAACCATAGCAGAAATTAAAACGGTTTATTCCCATCCCCAAGCCCTGGCTCAGTGTCAGCGGTGGTTAGAGCAGTTTCTGCCATCAGTGCAACTGGTACCTACCAACTCCACTACTGAAGCGCTACAGTTTTTGGACAAAGATCACAAAGCAGGAGCGATCGCATCTGAACGAGCAGCAAAGCTTTATACTCTACCAGTACTGGCATCTAACATTAATGACTATCCCGATAATTTCACCCGGTTTTGGGTGCTGAGTTTAAAGCCATCTCCTGGAGGTAGTCATACCTCCTTAGCATTTAGTCCTCCTGCTAATATACCTGGATCATTGTCTAAACCACTCCAGGTGTTTGCCCGTCGAGGCATTAATTTAAGTCGGATTGAGTCTCGTCCCACCAAGCGATTACTTGGTGAGTACATATTCTTTATTGAACTCGAATCAGATCTCTATGCACCATTATTTAAAGCTGCTCTTGAGGAAATAATTCCTGATCAGGAAATCCTCAAGATTTTTGGCAGCTACACCCTCATAAATGTTGATAATTTGACTTTCAACAGTTAACCGTCAACCGTGAACAAAACTGTTATAGCAGTTACTAATTGGGTGAGGTACTTTCGTTCTGGGTTAATGGAAGTAGGGAGTCGGGAGTCGGGAGTCGGGAGTCGAGAGCAGCGGATCTGGCAAAAAATCCTGTGTACCTCATAGATAAAGCTTAAGTCAATGCATCTTTGAGTACAGTGCGTGCTGCTAAGTGATTGCGAGTTGAAGTGAGAATTTCTGTTTCCCGTTCTAGACGTTGTGCGGTGTCCAGGGTCTCTAAAAGTGCCTGTTGTTCTAAGGCTACACCGTACAGATTGCTAGCAACCCAGTAAGACAACTCAATCGGTAGATCGGGCAGGTCTTCTGGTAGCTCAATTTTCTGGTTGGTCAACTTCGCGGAAAGACGCACAACATCCCGCAATAACTGTGCCACCTCTTTTGCCTTTGGTCTGAGGTCTTCAGCGGGTGGCTGGTCTTCAATCCATTCCACTAGTCCAACCCGATAGGGCTTTTCACGAACGTACTCTAAGACCCGAAACCGCTGCTGACCTAACGTTACTATTTTCATCCGGTCATCGGGAAGACGCTGAAAGTGAATAATTTCAGCGCAACAGCCAACTGTAGCTGGTTCCTGTTTTACAGGATCCCACATTAAGACACCAAATCTGCGATCGCTCTCCAAAATCGTGTTCATCATGATTCGGTAGCGAAATTCAAAAATGTGTAACGGCAGAGGGCGTCCAGGAAATAAAACGACTTCAGGTAGGGGAAATATGGGGAGTTCTCTGACAGCTATCGAGGAAGAGGATACCATTGTGCCTGGGTTAAAAAGGTAACTTCGCTTATTTACATACTGTAACGGATTTTGTGTTTGACACTCCAAGGCATAATTCGTCCTGTAGTCTTTTGTAGTGACATAGCTACACTCACGAGGGTAGGGGAGTGTAGGCTTGAGCTTGTCAGCAATAGCAGTGATATAGCGCTACGCGCAAGTCAGAAGTTAAAAGTCAGAAGTCAAAAGTAAGCTAGGATTAGGTTTCGGAGTTTAGAAATGTCAAACATATTAATGCCTAGTGCTATAACTTCCAACTCTTACAGCGGATCTTTACGCTAAAGCATGCTGGTATACAACAGTATCAGGTCTTGATAATTGTGTATGATTCAGCCAAAGAGGTGATTGTTGAATGGAGAAAGTAGCTCAATACCGTGAGTACGTTCAGAGATTACTGAACGACTACGCCAAGGATGATGTTTCTAATCATGAGGTGGAAGTACAACTAATTTTTGACACTCTTCGGGATCATTATCAGTGGATGAATGTGGGTTGGGAAGATTTGAATCGAATTTACCGTTCTATCGTTCATTTAGATATCAAAGACGGAAAAATTTGGCTCCAGCAAAATCTCACAGATCTCAATCCTGCTGAGGAGTTAGTTGAAATGGGCGTTCCAAGAGAGGATATTGTCTTGGGTTTACAGGCTCCTTACAAGCGGCAGTACACTGATTATGGTGTCGCTTGATATAGTAACGCTGCCATCAGACCTTGCCGTAGTTATCAGACAAAAGGCTTGCAGGCAACAAAATTGCAGTTATCGGAAGGGTCGATGCACTGGAAGCACTGGCGATCTGTTGCATTGCCGAAATATTTCTACCGCCAGTGAGCTTGACACTAGAAAGTTTCTATAACTAGACTATTAAGTAGTCAGAGAATTTTACATTAGTGGAATCCGTGCCACATAAGCAACTGATTAACTTACTTCTGGCAGTCTCTCATAATCTTAATTAAATCTCTTTGTTTACCTAACCAAGCAAATTTTTACTCTTCCTGTTTCTGATTTAGGGGAGGGGAAAAAAGGCTGAATTAATTTCCAGTGTTGGTTACTCAAATCAGTTCTGTAGGATTGACGACTCATCTCCACTGACTAATTGTAGCTGATTTTTACCTATTATTTTTTCCAATTGCTCCCTCTCAGGAGTTTTTCTTGATCTTTTTTCTATAGATACTCTCCTATAGATCCCTGCTTGCTTGCACAGTTAACTTTAGACAAAAATTGCCAAGTACTTATGCATAAATATGACCCTGCAAATCTAAAGATATCCCATACAGAGGTTTTACAGGCTTCAAACTTATAAAAAAATGTTTTTGAGTTAGTTTCTGATAAAAAGTCTCATAAAAAAAAGATTATTTTTACATATTATTTTTTGATTATTATTGTATTAATTATTTTTATTGGTTTATGCACTGAAGTCTTTATTGATAACCATGATTTTAGTGCATTTTTTAAATTTTTAGTAGATTCAACTTCTTTAATAATTACTTTTTTGTTAATTAATACTTTAATTAAAGATGCTAAAAAAGGTTACCATAAATTCAGGCATCTCAAGAGATTATATAAATCAGTGAAAAACTTTAATTCTCTTGTTGAAGGAGTTGACGCCTTGGATCAGGCTGGGCGTTCAGTTGGTTTAGATAGATTGGAAAATAAAGAAAAAGTGATTGAAGCTCTGACAATTATTAGAGCTGATTTAATTGCTGCCTTAAAACTCGAAAAAATATTCAGAGAAAATCCAGATTTCAATTCAAATAGTTTTGCCGTCAATTTAGAACCTTTACAGATTCTAAAGCTGAGTGAGCAATCGAGTGAATATGGTCGGTTATTCAATGAAGCTATCCAAATTGGAATAACTGTTCAAGAAGAGATGCAAAGTCTTCAAGGTAATGCAAGCAAGCCGTATCGTAGAACTGGAGTTTAGACTAAAGCTTGATGGGAGAATTCCATAAACCGTTTAAGCTCCGATTGTTGCTGAACATTCAATCAAGCATGGAGAAAGAAAACCAATACGATCTTAAGTAGCACCCCCAGACCTCAAAGCCGTCAGTAATCAGTAAGTCCAGTAGGATGGGTTAGTGATAGCGTAACCCATCATTAATTGACGGTTAGTCTGCTAAGCACAAAAGTGCTGGAATTTTTGAGGTTGCTTGGTTTCCTAACCATTTATCACAGCAGATGCTCTAGGGGGTGGAGGCGATCAGTCATCCCGAAAGTTGCTGATGTATTTCTAGTCTCAAGGAGAGGTTTTTGTCTGCTGCAGTTGAGGGGGTTTTGTGGTCTTGCTCGATACCATAAATTTGGTATGATCAAAACACTCGATCTTTCTAGTGTATGAGTGGCATCGATCGTGAGATTTTTCTGGATTCTAGACACATTGCCAAGCATCTACCTGGCACACCACAAGTACAGCGGTTACTCAGGCGAGGCCGATCGGCTCATGTTTTTAACAATCAAGCCACAATGGAAAGAGTTGCTCAAGCCATCATAGAGACAGGAGAGTTTACCGGAGTCATACGAGGATATGAGCGTTACGGTTTGTTCTTCGCTGATTCAATTGGTTACAGAATCAGCCCCGATGGTAGCCCAAGCACTCCCTTGTTTTATGGAGAGGTGAAAATTGATGGAAAAAACCAATACCATGTTATTCCCCGTACTCGACCCAGCCAATAGTGAGTGGGATTTCGCTGAAGTTTGGATTGACCCCATGCTATCCCCTCCCTACATCCTGCTGTTACTCGGTAATTCATCAGGTAGTTGTCGTGTGTACGATCCTGCTGAGAATTACAAGGTTGTGTTTACTGGAGCAACCTATGATGAAACCCAAACTTGGCTGTTGGAAGATGAATACGAGCCAATGGAAGGGCGACTTTCAGCATCGGAGTTATAAAGATTCCTGTTCATTCTACATTCGCGGGTTTCACGATCTCCACCAGCAAAAGGTTCAAAAAGTTCCTTATCTGTACCACCTTTATTATACAACCATTGGCGAATTTGGGGTATTAGCCAAGTTTTACCACCAGCATAGCGAAATGGGCTACGTTGGGGGACACTAGCTACATTTATGACTTTTTTAGGACTGGTGATAGAGGCAGTATTAAATAGCTCAAGTTGAGTCATTGTGACTTTTGTTCAGACTTCCCTATAAAATAGAAACAGCTCAACCAGTTAGCATCAAAATCAGGAGACTGAAGAAGCATACAGTGACTTTACTCTCAAGAAAGTCAAGAAGAAGAAGCCTAACCATAGGCTTACCTACTTTTTTTCTTGATGGTGATTTTACTTAAATCACAAGTATATTGAATATTCTTAATTCGGAATTCAGCATTATAGTTATTATTAAACTTCCTTTGCAGCTTTTGTATGTCCGTTCCTTGCTTGGGAACACGAGTAGAAACTACAAAGCACCGCTTGTCGATTTTTTTTGGGTTATCTGAAAGTAACTTAATCGTCGATTCTATTTGCTTAACTGCATGGTCAATCTTACTTCCTTTCAACTCTACATAAATTTCTACTTCCTCATTAGGAACAACGGCATAATCACAGCGCATAGTTTCATCATCTGCGATAGCGCAGCCATCAACTTTAATTTTTAATATTTTATCTCGATTGGAATTCTCAAAAGTTAGTTTACTTTTGTTTTCCTTGAATACGATTTCATTGTCATCTTTAAATTCCTCACAGTTTGGGCAAGATTTCATAAATACTCACGCTAAGTCCAGAAGTTGATCAAACTGAATAGCTAGCTCATCAGAAACACCGTCAATAAGATTGGCATAGATCAGATCTGTCTCTTTGTCTAAAATATTTTCAGCCTTGCCATTTTCTAGGACATAGGCTGATAAATAAGACGTACTCAGGGCTTTATAGCTAGGAACGATTTTTTCTAATTTAGGTAAGACATCCTCGCTAGATTCTTCATAGAGCATACCAGCTTGAATAAGATTATTAATTGAAGTTAGGATGTAAGGACTATGGGTGGTGATAAAGAATTGAAGTTTTTCCCGATCAGAATTAAAAACACAGGCGATTAACTCAACCATGTTTCGTTGTGCGCTTGGAAATAGATGAGCTTCTGGTTCCTCAATATAAACAGTTTGTCCAGCCGAACTAGCATCAACTAAAAAAGGTAATGCTGACAGTATAATTGTCAGGGGAAATGTTGCTTGCTGACCAGAAGAAGAGTTAGCAATACTAATCCGTCTTCCATCTGCCATTCTCAGAAAATCTTCGCCTTTTTCCTGTATATGTTCTCCACATAAAACTTCCTTGATCAGCGTTTCTATTTCATCATTTATCTCTTTTTCTTGTATATTTTCAGGTTCATTAATAATTCTCGCATTCAAACGTTTTATAGTTTCGTAAGTGGAACCAAACTCGATCATAAAGGGCTCGATAACGATCTTATTAGAAATCAATGAAAATATACTACTTTGGAGATTAGCAAAGAAAGAGCGACCAGCAGGAATAAAAAGCTGGGTATAAGCTGCCTCATCGCATAATGAACTCCTCAATAATTCTATTAAATGTTCTCTTGAAAATGACTGTTTTATTATATTTTCATTACTTTCTGGATTTTCTTTTGCTCTTTCTAAGAATATTTCAAGTTGCTCTAATAAAGAAGTTAGATCATCAGATTTTTTGTTATTTTCTTCTGTCAGTTTAATTTTATAGTCTATCAGACTATTGATTAAATATCGTTGTTTATCGAATTTCTTTAGTTTCTCTAATAGCTCTTCTTTTAAATTTTTAAAAAACTCTGAGTAATTAAAATTTATTTTGTTTTTATTCTCTTTACTTCTAGTAATTTCAATAAAAACATTATAAATTTCATACTTAATACAGAAATCATCTTCTCCCCAGGAATCTGGTGGAAAGTACTCTTGAAAAGTTTGAGAGTAGCTTGAATCTAGGTCAGGCTTAGTTTGTTCAATTTCTACTGTATCTAAAATTTTCCAAACAAAGTTTTTAAAGTAAAAAAGAAGTTTAGCACATACACTTTTACCACTAGCTTGAGGTCCAATCACGATATTGATTCGTTTAACCTCAATCTCTAGTTCCTCGATACCAGCAAAATTTTTAACTGTAAGTTTTTCAGCCATGACCAGAGATTAGAGTAAGCTGAGCTGTAGTGTATGGGTGTTGCTAGCCGTTACACTACACTAGTCTTGAGTTATTTAATTATAGTTTACCATGTTGAACATGCTATTACCATGTTCAATATGCTGATAGCTGATAGCTGATAGCTGATAGCTGATAGCTGATAGCTGATAGCTGATAGCTGATTGCTGATTGCTGATAGCTTACCCTCGATTCAATCTCAATAACTCTTTCAGCAAAGTCAATAACTTAGCCGGGCGACCTGCTATCGCTGGCTCCGTGAGAATCCCTTGCCTTGGGCTAAACAAAAATGCCAGGAAAAATAAGCCAAAGATTACCATTACAATTGCTGGACCTGATGGCCAATTAAAATAATAGCTTATATACATCCCACTGACACTGGAAATAATTCCAATCATTGAGCCTAAACCCATCATGTGATGTAATTCTTTTACTAATAAATAAGCCGTAGTCGCGGGTCCGATTAACATCGAGATAACCAGCAACACCCCTACCGTCTGCATACTGGCCACAATGGTGAGAGTAATCGCCAAGATTAACCCGAAATAAATGACTTTTACCGGTAAACCGCTAGCTTGCGCTCCCAAGGGGTCAAAGGTATAGAATAATAGCTCTTTATAGAATAACTTTGTTAAAAGTAAAATTACTCCTGTAATCACCAGGGTGTGCCAGACATCTCCCGGTCTCACCCCTAAGATGTCACCAAAAAGAATATTTTCTAAGTCCAGTTGGTTAGTTTTCAGCACCGTAATTAGTATCACTCCCAAACCTAAAAAACTGCTGAAAGTCAACGCCATTGCTGCATCCACTTTGACTCGGGTACGCTGAGGAATTACGGCAACAACTAAAGCGCTAAGGACACCTGCAATAAAGGCACCAATAGAGATATTTATTCCTAAAAAAAATGCGATTGAGAGACCAGGTAAAACCGCATGGGCAATCACACTACTCATCAGGCTCATTTGTTGTACAATTAAGTAGCTGCCTACCACTGCGCCTAATATCCCCAACAGCACAGCCGTTGCGATCGCATTCCGCATAAATTCAAAACCTAGGGGCTCAATCAGCCAATTCATAATAAATAAAAGGGAGTAGGGAGTAGGGAGTAGGGAGTAGGGAGTAGGGAGTAGGGAGTAGGGAGTAGGGAGTAGGGAGTAGGGAGTAGGGAGTAGGGAGTAGGGAGTAGGGAGTAGGGAGTAGGGAGTAGGGAGTA